>JAAFJB010000028.1 GCA_013297995.1 Chitinophagales bacterium
GCAGAGTAATGAATTTATTTTTAGTGTAGAAGATAAGAAAGTGGCCGATATACTTTCTCAAAATTCTGGTCGCGAATTAAACCTACATTACAAACGATACTTGGGTGCACTGCCATGGCGAGGCGTAGAGAAATATATTGTAGACAGTGTATTAGAAATAAGAACAGCTGTTGGGGAAACTATTTTAGAGCCTAAGTAAAAATAGGGGCTATCTTTTATAAGTTATCTTCTTATTAAAATTTTGATGATTGCTTAATGCGTATAGAATCATACAATCATAATCTATCTGCAAGTTAAGGTATGATATTTCTATTCTATACGCTGGCTTTCAATAAAAAAATCACCGGTATCTTATGCAGTTCGGGCAATTGTTTGCGCCAGTCAATGGCTTTTTTAGTTACAATGGTTTCGGATGGCCCTGTTATATCTTTTCCAATGCAAATAAGTGTATCGGGATTGCAGCTCTGTAATATATCTCCCAATAATTGGTTATTGCGATAAGGCGTTTCAATAAAAATTTGTGTGCAATTGTTGTTTGCTGAGTAAAGTTCTAAGTCTTTTATTTTCTTTTTTCTTTCCAATGCGTCAATGGGTAAATAGCCATTAAATTGAAAGCACTGTCCATTCATACCACTGGCCATTAAGGCGAGTAAAATTGAGTTGGGACCAACCAATGGTATTATTTTAAAACCCTTTTCCTGTGCGGCTTCTATCAATAACTGACCAGGATCTGCAATACCTGGGCATCCTGCTTCGCTTACAATACCAACGGTATGGCCTTTTTCTAAAGCCTCAATAAATTGTTGCTTTGCCGTAGCTTCTACTTTGTGAATTACATACCACTGGTAGTTGTCAATCACCATTTCTTTCCATAATTTTTTAAAGAAACGGCGGGTGGTCTTTTCGTTTTCAACAAAAAATACCGAACAATTTTTAATGGCATCTAATAAGTACTCAGGTAGGGTTTGCAAAGCATCTTCCTGCAAAACAGTTGGAATTAAATACACTTTTCCGATAGGCATCATATAATAAGTAAAGGGTCTGATTTTTTTAAAGGATACATACTTAATGTGGCAGCAACTACGGCATAAGCAGGTGCTAATATCCAACCTATAATTGGTAGTAAATGCATTAGGTAAAATACCAATCCATTTCCAATAGCCAGCCCTTTATGTGCACTCACAAATGCAATACTTTCTGGAGTAGATTTCTGGTGGCGCTCCATAGAATAATCCAGCATAGAAAATCCATAATAATAACATTCAACTAATAGTGCAATTACGGGTGTAAGCCATCCTGCAAGCGGAATAAGGGATAGTAATAAAATGCTAATAATATAAACTGTTTGCCAGAGACTATTTCTTACCGATAATTGGATGCCCCTTAAAATATCTTTTATAAACTGTTTGGTATTGAAAGGATGTTGTTTTCCTTCCATAATGGCTTCTGTTTTTTCACTCAAGTATGCAAAGAGAGGGGAACCAATTATTAGAAATAAATATTTGAACAGCGAAAAATAAAAAAGTAATAAAATAAGCCATAATAATAGCATGCCGATGGTCACTAAAAAACTTAGAAATCCATTGTTTAGCTGATCAATCCAATTTTTTAGTCCCGTTTGCAAAATAACCCACTCAATAAAACTGCTTGAACTGGTACTGAAATAATACATGCCCATTACAAAAAGAACCGTATAGAAAATACCAGGCAACAATATCCATTTCCAAAGCTTATTTGCTTTAATAAATTGATGTGCCTGCGCATAAGCCTGAATTGATATAATGATTTCTTTAAACAGGGGATGATTTTTTACGAAGTTAATAAACTAAGCAGCAATAGTTTGTAAGATACGGTTTAAAAACTTAACACAGTTAATGGGTTTGTTTGTACTGGGTTTTCTAATACAAGTGAAACAACCGTGAACGATTGCTTGGCCGATTGAGATGGTAGGTGCTTACCCCAAAAATAATTGTTGCGTGGGTCGGAACTTCCATAATATAAGAGAGCAGCATTAAGTAGATATAATTCTATTTGAAAACCTGAGCCTAATTATACCCAATATTTTTATGCCTGTACTTTATTGCCAAAAGCAAGATCACCTGCGTCACCCAATCCTGGCACAATATATCCTTTTGCAGTAAGCTCATCATCTATATCACCACACCAGATCTTGATATCACTGCCACATTCTTTTTGAATGAATTCAATACCAACTTGGCAAGCAATGGCTACCACAATATGAATATCAGCCGGGGTTCCTACAGACCTCATATATTGAATGGTCTTTACCAAGGAAGCTCCTGTAGCCAACATAGGATCGGAGATGATAATGGTGCGGTTGTTAAGCTCGGGGCAGCTCATATATTCCAGACTAATTTCAAAACTTCCATCTAAATGGTGCTTTCTATAGGCAGAAATAAAAGCATTATCAGCTTTGTCAAAATAGTTCAACATACCTTGGTGTAAAGGCAATCCTGCACGCAGAATAGTTGCCAATACTGGCTGAGATTCCAATACCTTACTCTCATGTGTGCCCAATGGAGTTGGTATTTCAGTATGGGTAAAAGCTAGTATTTTGCTTATTTCATAAGCAGCTACTTCTCCAATACGCTCTAAATTTCTTCGGAAACGCATACGATCGCCTTGTACACTTGTATCTCTTAATTCTGCTACCCAATTACTAAGGAGGCTGTGTTGATTGCTTAAATTAACGACCATAATGCGAATAATTATATTGCGAAAATACGGGTTAAACGCGTTACGTTGATGCACTCATTGGTGGTATTAAATGAGCAAGAACCCATAGTGTAGCCAAACAAAGGTTTATGCTAATTGGAATAGGTAATTAGTTGCTGAGTTGCTGTTCTTGTTTCAGCCTTAATTGTAATGAGATTATTAGGCCAGCAGAAAGCCAGAATAATCCTCCAATTTTATCGGTCTCAATTAAATCGCTTGTAAAATTAATGCAAGCCATCATACTCAATATGGTTCCAATGGCTAGTGCAATGGCTTGGTAGAATTTATTTTTAAATTGATGATAAAGGGTTTGTGATTGAATCAATAAGTACATCCACAATGCTACCAATAAAATCAAGCCTACCATACCTTGTTCAATAGCCGTGAGTAAAAAATAATTGTGCACCGTAGAGTGTTCGGGATTATTACTCACCCAGGTTTTAAAAGAAGAAACGGTATAAGGTTGGTATTGTGAATAAAAACTATTCGGGCCAAATCCAGTAACTGGTTTTTCCGCTACCATTCTTATGCCAGCCACCCAGCGATGAAATCGTTCAGCATTTGATATATCTTTTAAAGTAATAGTAGCGTTTAAGTGGTCTCTAAAATCGGAATGAAAAATGGTCTGGTCGTGTTCCGGAGCAAAACGCAGGTAATTGTTTTGATAAGTGAATGCCAAAACAGTAATTGTAAGTAATACTATGGCACTAATAATGGTGTGCAGCATGATTTTTTTCCGAATAAGCCATGCTGTTATTAGGCCTACTATTAAAGCCAACCACGCCCCCCTAGAATAGGCAAAAAATAATCCGATGCCAGCAATCAGAAGGCCCATATTTACTAGCTTTTTATTGGGGGCATCTGCGGGTGTGAATTTGTGTATCAGCCAACCAACGGGAAAAAGGCATACCAGCATAGAAGCATAGTTCACATGGTTTCTAAAAAAAGGGAAGAGCGTTTTTTTTATGCTAATGAAGTTAAATCCATAAAAGCCATGCCTAACCAAAGTTTGTAAAATGGTAAATAGCATAGGAATGCATAAGCATAATCCTATTTTTTTGAAGTGAGTGGGTTGGTTTACAAGTATGGGAGTAACCAATACAAGGGGTAGGATATACCAAATTTTAGCGAGTAGGAATTTGAGAGAAAGCAATGGTTGGGTAGAAAAAAAAATGGTCACTATAATCCACAATAACCAAAGTAATATAAAAATACAAACCTTAGTTTTAAATACTTCAAAAAAATTGGATGGTTGAAACAATAACAGTCCAATAACAGCAACTGTGAGTAACCATAAAATGGGTTCATCTGGGAAATCCAAACCCAAAGAAGCAGTTGGGTTTAATTCTGTAGAGAGCGGCAATAAAATCAGCAGCAACCAAAAAAAATCTCCCGTATTCTTTATAAACCAATTTAAAAAAGGCATGCTGAGCAGCCACAGAAAAGGAACCAAGCTATAAGTAAAATTCTGTTGGCATAGGGCGATGATGCCAAAGCCAAAAAAAATAATACAAGAAATAAGTGTATAACTTTTATATAATTTATTCCATTGCATGAATCATTCCTTGCTACGGTGAGTGGTTACTATAAGTAAGCTGCTGAAAACTAATCCAAGCAGTGCGGCAACAGTGGTGCCAATTGGGATATTGGGCCAGCATATTTGTTGAGCAGCTGTTGCTTTTTCCATAATTAAAAGTGCTTTTGGTGGTGTTTGAGCGGCTAGTTGGTATTCATTACTGGTTTTTTGATATTGATTTATTTGTTCAATCAGGGTATTAGCTTCAGCTCTAAAAAGTATTTTTTCAGCTTCGTTGGCCGCTTGATTGAGCAAAGTGGTTGTGTAGCTTTTTTTGAGTGCTTGTAGGTTGCTTTCAAGTTTGAGAATAATAGTAGTGTAGTTTTCTTTCCATAGATTTTGCAGACTATTTTCAATATTTCGTGCTATGCTATTACAAATATTAGCAGCCATAAAAGCATTGCTGTTACGGCATCGAATGAGTAATTGATCGTTAGGTGTTTTAATAAATTGAAGGTCTTTTCTTAAAGAGGTAGCCGCATTGGAAATGGCCAATGCCCTATTTTTTTCTGTGTGATGGTAGTAGTTAGTCAGCTTAAATTCTTGCACTATTTGTTTTAGTGTGGTATCCATTTCAGCAACTGCTATTAGCCTATCTAGGTCATCCCCAGAGCCAAAATAAGAGTAAAGGTCTTTGATGCCTGGATTGAAAAATCGGGCTTTATCGGCCAGTTCTGTATTACCTGGAATAACAGTAGTTTGCGACTCATACTGCGGAGTAATGAATAAAAAACAAATATTGGCAACCACTGCAGCGGCAGCAGTAAATGCTAGGAGAAAAATCCATTTCGATCTCAGTACAGCTACAATTTTTAGAAGGTTGAAATTGGTAGGCATAATGGTAAGTATTAGTTATGGTTGGGCAACCACCACATTTCTGTAGAGGCTTTCTTCCAGTGAAATAAATGTTTCGGTTCTTTCAATTCCTTTTATTTTTTGTAATTCATCGTGCAAAACAAATCGCAGTTCTTGAATGTCTTTGCAAACAATTTCAGCAAACATGCTGTAATTGCCCGTAGTATAATTAAGGCGTACAATTTGCTGTACTTTTTTTAGTTCCTTGGCAACGGAATCGTAGAGGGAGCTTTTTTCAAGATAGATGCCAATAAAAGCAATTACATCGTATCCCAAAAGCTTTAGGTCTACCGATAAACGCTTACCTTTAACTATATTAAGTTCTTCTAGTTTTTTAATACGAACATGGATGGTGCCACCAGATACAAATAATTTCTTACCAAGGTCTGCATAGGAAACTTCTGCGTTTTCCATCATTTCTTGAATGATTTGGAAATCTAATTTGTCGAGATTTAATTTAAGGGACATATTTCGGTATAATTTTGAATTAATCTAATATTAAAGCAATATTATTAAATATTATCTATATTTTTTTATTTTTTATTTGAAAATGATTAATTAATGCTCGAATTGCTTAGTTTTGATTTATACAACTATTAAAATAGTTCTTTTACTGTGGGGTGATGAAATTTTTGGCAGACATGCCCTCTTGTCTCGGGGGTGAGGATAACAGGATAAACGTAGTGTAGAGCCGCAATGGTAGCAATACCGGAGCGACCAGGGTCGACCACTGAACTTTGTGCTACAGCTAACTGCCTCGTGGAGGTTCGATCCCTCCCCCTACAGCATTTCAATGGTCAGCAATAGATTGTTAAACAATTTGTGGCTGACCATTTTTTATTCAACCAATTGAATGCTATGTGTAATGGTGCAATGTTTTGCTAGCATGGCAGAAATTCCGCAATACTTTTCCATAGATAAATTTACGGCACGTTGCAGCTTGTCAGCATCTGCTGCGGCTATATTGCAGCAGTATACCAATTGAATTGATTTAAATACTTTGGGATGTTCATTGGTTTGCTCAGCTTCTGCGGTAATTTCTAATTTACTAAAATTCACTTTCATTTTATGCAATATATCTACCACGTCCATACCACTGCAGCCACATAGTGAGGCCAGTAACATTTTTTTTGGATTCATACCGCTATTTAGCCCTCCCCCTTCAAGAGAAGTATCTAATCTTACGGTATGTGCGCTATCAGATAATGCATCAAATGCCAAGGCTTCTTTCCAAGTAGTTACTATTTTCATTTGCTACTAATTATTTAGTTTTTGTTATATGCCCGCCATATTACCTCTTTCAGCCACAAAATTCCAGTTTACTATATTCCACCAATTGGCAATATAATCTGCTCTTTTATTTTGGTATTTTAGGTAATAAGCGTGTTCCCAAATATCCAAGCCCAACAAGGGTATTCCTTTAACTTCTGCAATATTCATAAGTGGATTATCTTGATTGGGTGTGGAGCAAACTACTAGTTTTTGATTTTCAGTCTGAACCAGCCAAGCCCAGCCGCTTCCGAATCTGTTTTTGCCTGCATCTGTAAACTGTGTTTTAAAGGCTTCGAATGATCCAAACGATTGTGTAATGGCATTGGCTAATTTTACAGGAAGGTTGGTGGTTCCTTCTTGCATACACTGCCAAAAAAATTCATGGTTATAGTGACCGCCACCATTGTTGCGAACTTTAGCAGAATAGTTAGTGATATTTTTCAGCAGATCTTCTAAAGAAAGTTTTGATGTATCTATTTTTTCGGCTGCACAGGCATCCGCTAAATTTTTAGCATAAGCTGCTGCGTGTTTGCTGTAATGAATTTCCATAGTTGCCGCATCTATAAATGGCTCTAAAGCTTTGTAATTATAAGGGAGCTTTTTTTGCGTATAGCCAATCAATGGTAATCTGCGAGCTGCATTTGTTACCGCAGGCAGCATTGCTAAACCAAGTCCTGTAGTGATGCACAGGGTACTTGTATTTTTTAAAAAAGACCTTCTTGATGAATTAACGTTCATGGCTTTTATTTTTTTTGAAGGTAACTAAAAATACACGAAGCTTTTTATAAGCTCTATAATAAAACTCACGATTAAATAACTGGGAATCGCCCATTGCTTTATACGTAAGAAAAACGCCTATGGGAATGAGTACAAAGGTAGAAAGCCACATTCCTGCAAGTGGATTGGTTTGTCCCGACTTTACAAATTTTTCTCCAAAAGTGTTGAAGAGGTGAAAAACCACAAAGAATATGATGGCAAACACAAGTGGGGTTCCTAGTCCCCCTTTTCTAATAATAGAACCTAATGGTGCGCCAATTAGAAACAGTACTAAACAAGCGGCAGATAAAGTAAATTTTCTATGCCATTCAATTTCGTGTAATTCTAAGGAAGCCAGTTTTTCTGTTTGATCGGTTGCCATAACATGTATGGTGCCTTTAACGGTTGCCAGTTGATTGGCTGCTGCATCAATTAAAAACTGGTTAATGCTATCACTAAACAATTGAGCAGGGGTGGTTTTGGGGAGTGGATTTTTTACGGGTATCCAGTTGCTGTCTTCATAACGCGCAAATCTGAGATAGGGACTCACTTCTGTTTTAGATTTTTTTAGGTAAATACTATCCGAATGTTTCAATGAGTCTATAGCCGTATTCAATTGCCGAACACTCAGCATTTTAGGGTCGTAGAAAGCACTGTCGCCCGACTTATTCATTTGAAAGCTTTTCATATCAAATACTTTCTTGTATTCCTTAAATCCCATTCTATTGAATTCGGTATTGGTTACATTTCTCACCCCTTTTTCTTGGTAACGCCAGCCATCAATAAGAATAAATTCTAGAAAGCGTTTATCAGGTGTAAGTCGCATGATTCCCCTATCGGCAATCAATATATTGTCTTGTAATGAATATACTTTTTCAAAAATTACTACATCATGAACAATGCTATCGTTCTTTTCTTTTCTCCCCAGTTTAATAATATAACCATCTATCTTATCATAGAAAACACCTTCTTTAATATGCACGGAAGGCTTCGAAACAATGATATCATATTTAAGGGATGCTAATTTTAATTGGGTAACGGGAATAATATTATTGGCAAAAAGAAAGGCGAGTCCACAAATGAAAAAAGTGATAATTAATAAGGGGCGCATAAAACGAAGCAGGGGAATTCCTGCCGCCTTAATAGCTACTAGCTCAAAAGATTCTCCAAGATTGCCGAAGGTCATGATAGAAGAAAATAATAAAGCAAGCGGCAGGGCTGTTGGTACCCAAAACAAAGTTACTAGACCAATTAATTTTAAAACGGTTAGTAAGTCTAATCCCTTACCCACTAAGTCATCAATATAAAGCCAGAAAAATTGCATGGTAAGTACAAAGAGGGATATGGCAAATGCTGCAATAAAAGGACCTATAAAAGATCGGATAATGAGTATGTCGAGTTTTTTTATCACTTTGCTTTCTTAATATTGCGTTATGAGCGCTGCAAAAGTAACACTTTCGCCAAAGGAACTGGAATTGGTAAATAATGCTGACTGGATTTTAACAAAGAACCTGATTATTGAGAAGGTGTACCAGCTTTTTGGGGTAGTGGGAAATCGGTTTCTACTAGATTTTGCCAAATATCCAGCACTTGCCAATGCAACAATTTTTACCCCATCGCCCAAAATAGCTAAGGGAGAACAATACTTGCAATTGCCCTATGTAATGCTAGATTATCCTCGTTTGTTTACGGAGACAGCTATTTTTGCTATTCGAAGCTTTTTCTGGTGGGGTAACCACTGCAGCATTCATTTGGTATTAAAAGGGGAGTGGCTAGCGCAGTATGGCCCTTCTATTGATAAATATTTTCAGTTATATGGAAAATATGCAGAAGAAACCAAAGACTGGTATATTGGAGTGGGATCTGATCCTTGGCAGCATCATTTTAATAGGGACAATTATATAAGAATGGCCGATTGGAATGGGTATAGTGTAACCCAACTGCCTTTTTTAAAATTGGCAAAAAAAATCCCACTCGAAGAGTGGGAAGATATAGATGCGTTTATGATTCATAATTTTAATAAAATGCTTCTCATGCTAACTGAATATTAAGCTCCTAATCTATGAAATAACTCCTTTACTTGGTATTCCCACAGTTGACTTTGGTCTTTTATTTCAGCTTTTTCTGCATAGTCTTTAATTACCAGAATGGTTTGATTGGAGATTTCTGTTTTTTCAATACAGAACTCAAAATATTCGTGCTTTTCGGTATGCAGCCAGTGAAATCGAATGAATTTGTTCTCGTCTTTATCTAATATTTCTGCTTTTTCAGGTACTCCGCCATCCCAAGAGAAGCTGAATACATTCTCCCACTCGTCTACTTTATCTGCAAACCACTCTTGTAAACCAGTTGGTGTGGCTAAAAATTCGTATAAAATAACTGGAGAACATCTAACGGGGAACTCAAGTGTGAATAATTGTTTCTTGCTCATTAACTATACTTTTACCTATAATGGTGCGTGCAATAATATTAAATAAAAGCTATCCTCCAAATGTTTTTTTTCATTTCTCGTTAAATGGTTGTATAGCACTATAAATGGCAGGATAAATATTGTGCTAAAATGCTGTAAATCAGTATTTTTTTATTTTTTAGCTCCTAGAAACAAATTTGTTAAAGTTCAAAATGCTATTCTTAAACCTACTCGTAAAACTGCAAAGCAGGTAAACCATTTTGTTAATTGTATTTCTTTAGCCAGTTTAGTAAATAGTAGCGTTTAGCCTTTTATAATTTTCAAAGCAATTTTGGACTGCTACTGAGTAATCTGCTTCGTTTCTAACTATCGCAACTTCTATTCTATACATTTAACTCAGAATGCTTCTTTGTATATTTGCAATTCTTTCAATAAAATGGGTTAAACTATGTTCAATAATTTATCAGAAAAATTAGAGTCGGCATTCAAGAACTTAAAAGGGGAGTCGAGAATTAATGATCTAAATATAGCCAATACGCTTAAAGACATTAGAAGGGCATTATTAGATGCGGATGTGAATTTTAAAATAGCCAAAGAGTTTACAGATAAAGTAAAGGATAAAGCAGTAGGTGAAAAAGTAATCAATGCCATTAGTCCCGGACAATTGATGGTAAAAATTGTGCAAGATGAATTGACCCAATTAATGGGGGGTAAGGAAGCTGCATTTGAATTAAATGGCAACCCAGCGGTTATATTGGTGGCTGGTTTGCAGGGAAGTGGTAAAACCACTTTTACAGGTAAGCTGGCGCAGTATTTAAAAACCAAAAAAGGGAAATCGCCACTGTTGGTTGCAGCAGATATTTATCGCCCTGCGGCTATTGACCAACTTACGGTATTGGCAGAACAAATTGGTGTAAGTATTTATAGTGAGCGCGAAAATAAAGATGCAGTTTCCATTGCGTTGAATGCCATTAAAGAGGCGAAATCTACCAATAAAAATGTAGTAATAATTGATACTGCAGGTCGCTTGGCGGTGGATGAAGTAATGATGACCGAAGTGGCCAATATAAAGAAAGCGGTAAATCCTACTGAAGTACTGTTTGTGGTAGATTCAATGACGGGTCAGGATGCCGTAAATACCGCTAAAGTGTTCAATGATCGGCTTGACTTTTCTGGTGTAGTACTCACCAAATTAGATGGTGATACCCGAGGAGGTGCTGCCTTATCTATTAAATATACGGTAGATAAGCCCATTAAATTCATGAGTAGTGGGGAGAAAATGGATACATTGGATGTGTTTTACCCCGAAAGGATGGCACAGCGTATTTTAGGAATGGGTGATATTACCAGTTTGGTAGAAAAAGCACAGGCGCAATATGATGAAGTGGCCGCTAGGAAATTAGAGAAGAAAATCAGGAAAAATCAATTTGACTTTCAGGATTTTATGGATCAACTTCAGCAGATTAAGAAAATGGGAAATTTGAAAGATTTGATGGGAATGATTCCAGGCGTAGGAAAGGCAGTAAAAGATGTTGATATAAACGATGATTCATTTAAAGGTATTGAAGCCATGATAAGTTCTATGACTCCCTTTGAGAGAGCCAATCCAGACGCACTTAGCCAAAGTAGAAGATCTAGAATTGCCAAAGGCAGTGGAAAAGACATCCAAGAAGTGAATGCTTTTATGAAGCAGTTTGAGCAAATGAAGCAGATGATGAAAATGATGAATAATATGCCAATGGGGGGAAAATTTCCAGGAATGAAACGATAAGTGTTAAAAATGAATTTTTTATAAATAGATTTATATACATTTGCAATCCAGTTTATACTGGAATTAACCCTATTTAATAAAGCCTTTAAATTTCTATTTATCATGGCAGTAAAAATGAGACTTCAAAGACATGGAAGTAAAAAACGTCCATTCTACTTTATCGTTGTAGCAGATGGTCGTGCACCCAGAGATGGTAAATTCATCCAAAAAATTGGAACTTACAACCCATTAACCGTTCCTGCAACCATTCAATTAGACCGTCAAAAAGCATTAGAGTGGCTCAATAAAGGAGCACAACCTACGGATACGGTTCGCAGAATCCTTTCTTTTAAAGGGGTATTGTACCTGAAACACCTTTTACGTGGTGTTAAAATGGGATTGTTTGATGATGCAGCAGCAATGACCAAGTTTCAAGAGTGGCATAATGAGCATGAAGCTACTATCACTCGCAGGAATGATGAACATAGAAACAAACAACGCGCTAAAAAAGTGTATGTTCCTATTGTTAAAAAAGTAGAAGTGAAAGAAGAAGTGGCCGCCCCTGCTGAAGACAATTCAGCACCTGCAGAAGCCTAATTTTTTTTGATAAACTTATAAAATGGGTTCGGTCTTTTCCGAGCCCATTTTTATTTAAAAGAAGGTTAATCCAAATACAATGACTGATTATATTCACATCGGAAAAATAGTAGCCGCTTTTGGTGTAAAAGGAGAGTTGATATTAAAGCATTCTCTGGGAAAAAAAACAATGCTGAAAGGGGTTGCAGCCCTATTTGTAGAAGAAGTAAAGGGTTCATTTATTCCTTACTTTATAGAAAGTTCCAAAGCAAAAGACGGCGAAGAAATATATATTAAGTTAGAAGGAATTAACAGCAAGGAAGCAGCGGTAAGATTTCATACCAAACCGGTGTGGTTGCTAGACGCTGACTTTAGAAAGTTGGCAGGAAAAGATGCGCCTATTTCATTGTTAGGCTATGAGATTATTACTGATGAAGATGAGAATTTGGGGCCTATAGAAGAAGTAATAGAACAACCACATCAAGTATTGCTGAGAATATCACTGGATGGCAAGGAAGCGTTGATTCCACTTCACGCGGAAACATTGGATAAGATTGATCGGGCTGCCAAAAAATTATATATTATTCTGCCTGATGGTTTGTTAGATATTTATCGATAAACTACTTGCTTAAGAAATTACCAACTGCATCATTAATGGCTTTATGCTCTAACAAAAATCCATCATGACCGTAAGAAGAAGTAATAATGGAGAGACTTGCAGATGCAATATTTTCCGCTAAAAACGCTTGTTCTTGTACGGGAAATAATTCATCCGATTCAATGGCAATTACCAAGGTTTTAGCACTTATATTCTGCAGCGCGGCAACTGCGGAAATCCTTTCTCTTCCTACATTATGTGAGTCCATGCTCTTGCTCAAAAACCAATAACTATAGGCATTAAAACGATCGGCTAATTTTTTGCCTTGGTAGCGCTGATAGCTAATGGCGTTCTTATGGTTGTCAATTGCAGTTTGGTTGTACATGGTATAGTTTCGGTAACTTAATAAGGCAATACTGCGCGCAAGTTGCAACCCACTCTTTCCATCATTTTCAGTACCTGTAAGCCAGCTTGGATCCTGCTCTATTGCCCATCGTTGACTTTCATTGTAGGCCATACCCCATTGGCTATGTTGCGCGTTGGTAGCTATGGGAATAATATGGTTGAATAAATTTGGTGCTTCAATGGCCCATTCAAGTAGTTGTTGTCCGCCCATAGAACCCCCTATTCCAATCTCAATTTTCTGTATGCCTAAATATTTTCTTAAAAAATCGTAGCTGCGAATCATATCCCTCGTAGTAAACTGAGGAAAATGGTTCAGGTAAGCTTGTTGTGTATCGGGATTAATATCTGTAGGAGCAATACTACCGTAACAACTACCCGGCATATTTACACATATAATAAAATAATCGTTGGGATTAATGAGGCAGTTCTTACCTACAACGCCCGGCCACCATTCGGTAGGATCGCTGTTGGCAGTGAGGGCATGAAAAACCCAAGCCACATTGGTACCCGCAGCATTTAGCTCACCAAAATAATGGTAAGCTAAATGCAGTTGGGGAAGCCATTCACCGTTTTCTAGTTTAAATATTTCTTTGTGCGTAAAAACTGCATCACTCATACTTATGCAAACTTAAATACTTTTGCAAAAGCCTGTGTAAAATCAGCTTTTATATCTTCAATATGTTCTATACCTACACTTACCCTAATTTGATTGGGGCTTACACCACTGGCAATTTGTTCCGCTTCACTCAGTTGTTCGTGGGTAGTTGATGCAGGATGAATCACCAATGTTTTAGCATCGCCTACATTGGCTAAGTGGCTGGCCAGTTGAAGGCTTTCAATAAATAGTGCTGCGTTTTCTTTGCCACCCTTTACCCCAAATTGCAATACCCCCCCAAATCCATTCTGTAAATATTTTTTTGCCAGTGAATGGTAAGCACTGCTGGCAAGGCCCGGATAGAGTACATGGGTAACTTGTTCGTGCTGTTCTAACCAAGTAGCTAGTGCCAAAGCATTTTCTACATGTCGCTGTACGCGTAAGCTCAATGTTTCTAATCCTTGCAATAATAAAAACGAATTAAAAGGCGACTGTGAGGAACCAAAATCCCTCAATCCCTCTACCCTTGCTCTAATGGCAAACGCAATATTAGGTAAGCCCAGCGGATTTCCTTCACCAAAAATATCCCAGAATTTTAATCCGTGATAACCTTCACTGGGTTCAGTAAACTGTGGAAATTTACCATTCCCCCAATTGTAATTTCCGCCATCAACAATTACGCCTCCAATGCTGGTACCGTGGCCTCCAATCCATTTGGTAGCGCTCTCTACAACAATATTAGCACCATGTTCAAGGGGACGGAATAAATAACCGCCTGCACCAAAAGTATTGTCAACAATCAAGGGTAGGTCGTGCGCTTTTGCAAGTGCAGCAAATTTTTCAAAGTCTGGAATATTCAGCCTAGGATTGCCAATGGTTTCTAAGTAAATGGCTTTGGTATTTTTATCAATATGGGGAACAAAACTTTCAACATCATCACCGTCTGCAAACCTCACTTCAATACCCAATCTTTTAAAAGCCACTTTAAACTGGTTGTAAGTGCCGCCATATAAATACGATGTGCTGATGAAATTATCTCCTGCTTGTAGAATATTATTGAGTGCCAAAAATTGAGCCGCTTGTCCACTTGCAACTGAAACAGCTGCCACGCCTCCTTCCAACGCTGCAATGCGCTGCTCAAATACATCGGTGGTAGGGTTCATAATACGGGTATAGATATTACCAAATGCTTTTAATCCAAACAAATTGGCTGCGTGTTCAGCATTGTCAAATGCGTAAGAAGTAGTTTGGTAAATAGGCACTGCCCTGCTTTTTGTGGTGGGGTCTATTTGTTGACCAGCATGCAGTTGTAAGGTTTCAAAACGGTGGGTTGATTGACTCATAGTAAATAAATTAGTCCACAAATTTAGTAGGGTAATTGCGAGACTACCAAATTTTATTTTGTTAATTTTATGGGGTGATTATTCCGCAACGCTATATTGCTCATTTTGATCTGGACTCTTTTTTTGTGAGTGTAGAAGTGTTGAACAACCCCAGCCTAATAGGAAAAGCAGTAATAGTAGGCGGTACGCGCGATAGGGGTGTTGTTACAACCTGCAGTTATGAAGCCCGTAAATTTGGCGTTAAGAGTGCTATGCCCATGCACCAAGCAATGCGGCTTTGCCCCCATGCCATTCTGGTAAAAAGTAGTAGGGGCGAATACAGTCGCTTTTCTCGTTGGGTAACCGAGATTATTGCAGCCAAAGCGCCTTTGTTTGAGAAAGCTTCTATTGATGAGTTTTATATTGACTTAACGGGGATGGATAAGTTTTTTGATCCTTACCAGTGGACGATTGACTTGCGGAATGAAATTATAGAAAAGACGGGACTGCCCATATCATTCGGATTGGCCACCAATAAAATGATAGCTAAAATAGCTACAGATGAAGCAAAACCCAATGGATATTTGTTTGTACAGCCAGGCATGGAAAAAATATTTCTGGCGCCGCTGCCAGTGAATAAATTTTCGGGTGTGGGTGCGGCTACTTTTGAAAAACTTAAACAGATGGGCGTGCATACCATTCAAGAATTGAGTGATACACCGTTGACTTTATTAGAGAAAATATTGGGTAAATATGGGGGTGATTTATGGAGAAAGTCGCAAGGTATTCATGAAGGAATTGTGCAGCCTTATCATGAATCCAAGTCAATCTCTACCGAGTGTACATTTGAAGAAAATAAAACTGATATCCCATTTTTGCTCAGTGAGCTGGTAAGAATGACGGAGCAGATTGGGTATGAATTGAGGCAGGAAGAGAAGTTGAGTGGATGTATTGCTGTAAAAATCAGGTACCCTAATTTTGAAACTACTTCCAAGCAAACTACCATTGATTATACTTTTAAAGATGATGAATTAATACCCATTGCCATTGGGTTGTTTCATCAATTATACCGCAAGGGGCAAGCCATTCGCTTGTTGGGGGTGAAGTTATCTGAGCTCACTAGTCACGTATTACAAGGCAGCTTATTTGATGAGGCTGATAAAAGAAAGGATTTATATAAAGCCATAGATGACGTGAAAAATAAGTTTGGAAAATCGGCCATAAAAAAAGCAAGAACAGTGGGGAAAAAATAATTTTTTGTGAATAGTCTACTTATTTAGTAGGAAACTATTATCTTCGTCCCTCAAATTTAAAATATGAGTTTAAGACTAGGGGATATTGCGCCCAATTTTAAGGCACAAACAAGTAAGGGCGATATTGATTTTTATGAGTACCTCGGAAATGATTGGGGGGTTTTGTTTTCGCATCCAGCAGATTATACGCCAGTATGTACAACCGAGCTGGGCAAAACGGCTACATTACATGCAGAATTTGAAAAACGCAATGTAAAAGTATTGGCATTGAGTGTAGATGGTCTAGATCGTCACGCTGGCTGGATTAATGATATCAACGAAACCCAAAATACAAGTGTTGAATTTCCTATTATAGCTGATCAAGATAAATCCATTGCCAATCAATATGGCATGATTCATCCAAATGCTTCCGAAACCTTTACGGTAAGGTCTTTATTTATTATTGGGCCAGATAAAAAAGTAAAGCTAATGATTACTTATCCTGCTTCTACTGGTAGGAATTTTTATGAAGTGTTAAGGGTAATTGATTCATTGCAGCTTACCGCTCAATATAGTGTAGCAACGCCTGCTGACTGGAAAGAGGGGGAAGACGTAATTGTGGTTCCTGCTGTGAGTACCGAAGACGCCATTCAAAAATTCCCTAAAGGTGTTACAGTTGTGAAGCCCTACCTGCGTTATACGCCACAACCTAATTTTGAAAAAGCATAAGCTGGTATAGCCCATATATTTTCTCATGGTTTTTCTTTTTTAAAGTTTAAGAAGAATTAAGCTCTTGCATTTTTATGCAGGAGCTGTTTTTACCTAAGACAGCTTTATAACTTTAGGATTTTTTTAATTTCTCCTTTTTTTTTACTATTTTACATTTCTGAAAAAGATTGCAGCCATACTCTTATTGTGCGTACTAATATTCAATTGGTTTGGATATCGGTTTGTATCTATTTATTTTGAAAAAGAAGCGGATAGGCAGTTGGTTACAGCAATTAAAAACAATCACTACAAAACCTCAGAACTGATTGCCATTAAAATTCCGGTAAGTATTCCTTATGGAAGCAATACGGCTGACTTTGAAAATACGGAAGGCAATATAGATATTGATGGAATTAATTATCGTTATGTAAAAAGGCGTTTTTACAAAGACTCATTGGAGTTGCTTTGTATGCCCAACTTTAAAAAATCAAGTATTAAAAAGGCGGGAGATGCATTTTATAAAAAAACAAATGATTTTGTAAATAATGGGGCGTCTAAAAAATCTTCTAGCAACCATCATTTGGTTAAATTTTCTACATCGGATTTTATGCTAGATTATTCAGCAATTATAAGTAGGTTTTCACAACCTTATTATTATGATTTCTTTTTTTCTAATACACAGTTTATAAGCTACAATTACTTACAGCAACTAGACAAACCACCTCAAGTTTAAAAAGCTGTTTAAGAAATTCACCTGCAATTTTGTAGCTGAATTATTCCTTTTAATCTAAGCATAACTATTGGCATATTTCCCCAAACTTAGGAGGATGCAAAATATAGTTAGGATGCCATCTATTATTCAAATTATACTTTTTTACAATGAAAAAAATAGTCATATTTTTCCTTTTAGTTTTTATTGGTTTAAAATCTTTTTCTCAAGGTTGTGTTGCGGTGCGACAAATGGGTGGCACTTGTAATATCAATAATCAAACCCAAAGCTATCATCTAGCGAAAGGTGATTTTCAAGTTGGAGTTAACTATAGATATTTTCATTCTTGGCGACATTTTGTGGGAACAGAAGAACAACCTCACCGTCAACATACCCGTGGTGGTTTTGGTAAAGATGGAATTGAACGGGGCAATGCGGTAAATATCTATTCCCATGCGGTTGATTTTAATTTTTCTTATGGGTTAACAGATCGCATTCAATTGAATGCAACCCTGCCTTGGGTACACAACGAAAGGAGTCAAGTGATGGCCCAGAAAACGCCAACCGTAGATACTTTTCGATACAGTGTTTTTGCTAGGGGGCTTGCAGATATGCGATTCGGAATTTACTACTGGACTATTGATCCTGCAAAAGCTACCAATGGAAACTTAATGATTGGGTTGGGGTTAAAGCTTAAAACAGGCGATTTTTCTGCAATGGGTAATTCACCACAAACCGATGGTAAAGTAAAAAATGTAGTGATGGATCAAGCCATACAACCTGGCGATGGCGGTATTGGTTTTTCGGTAGAACTGCAAGGGTTTACAAAACTTTATAAGGGCATTACCGGTTTTGCCAATGCGTTTTATTTATTCAGTCCACAACAATCCAATGGGGTTTATAAATCAGCGCCATCAGCAACCCCAGGTTTGGCGGGTTATGAATTGTATGCCAGTCCCGATCAATATTTTATAAGAGCTGGGGGAATGACTTCAATAGGAAAAGCTAAAAGAGTTACCACTTCTTTAGCACTCAGAATGGAGGGTATTCCTGCGTATGATGTATTGGGTGGACAAGTAGCGTATCGTCGCCCTGGTTATGTAATTGCCATTGAATCTGGAATTTCCTATGCTACTGGTCAGCACAATATCAGCTTATTTGTACCGTATAATTTTATTAAAAACCGTATTCAGAGTGCTGCAGATATTGCCAATCAAAATATAAGAAATTCAGGCGTTACTGATCCTGCTAAATTGGTTCGAGTACAAGGAGATGCTGCTTTTGCAGATTATTCAATTAGTTTGGGCTATACCTATCGCTTTGTAAAAAAAGGCAGTAAGCATACTATGTAATAACTTCCCACAGATTTTAAATCATAAAAAAATAACTCAGCTTTATCATACGCTGAGTCATTTTTTTGTACGGTAAATCATAAATCTGAGTAGAACAAGATGGTAAAAATTCTGTCTGTATTTTGCTGGAACCAGATTTAATACGCCAGTCTTGACCGCAAAAAATTTCTATTGGTTTTTTTGCCAATTATGAATTAATTTCAGCCGATAAAAACAATAAAAATTAACAAATGAAACTGCTTTATTTTTTAAAAAATGGAAATCAACCAGCTCCTGGTATTTTATGTGACAACGGCATTCTAGATATTGATGCTTTACAAGTTGCCAATGCACAGCCTGTATTTGGGGATAAGCCAATTGATTTAAATGGGTTAGCTTATTTAAATAATCTGCTCAGTTCTGATTCAATTGATTCTAAATTTTATTTAGATGAATCGGCTGTAACCATTGCTTCTTGCTGCCCCAATCCGTCTAAAATTATTTGTATAGGGCTCAACTATCGAAAGCACGCTATTGAAAGCAATATGCCCATTCCAACCCATCCCGTAGTTTTTAATAAATTCAGTAATACACTTATTAATTACCAACAAGATGTTTCACTGGGTAAAGTAGGCGAGCAGTTTGATTATGAAGTAGAGCTGGGTGTTATAATTGGCAAAACAGCTAAAAATATTACCAAAGAGAATGCATTAAGTCATGTGCTGGGTTATTGTGTTTCTAATGATTTGTCGTGCCGCGACTTGCAATTTAGAAGCAGTCAGTGGTTATTGGGCAAAAGCTTAGATCAATTTCTGCCTTTGGGAAAATATATAGTAACTGCGGATGAGTTGCCTGATCCACAAGTGCTGGATCTTAAATGTTGGATGAATGGAGAGCTACGCCAACATTCTAATACGGCCGATATGATTTTTTCTGTAGCAGAAATTATTGAAGACCTGTCTAATCATTTTACACTTTTGCCAGGCGATCTTATACTTACGGGTACTCCTTTTGGGGTTATTTTAGGCATGCAAGAAAAAAACTGGATGAAGCCTGGCGATGTTGTTCGTGTTGAAATTGAACAACTAGGCTTTACTGAAAATACAATGGTTCAGTAGTGTTTATGGGTTGATACATGATTTGAAATATTCGTTAATTTATAATTTGTACACTTCATGATTCCTTTTTTAGAAGCGGTAGAAAAAGTATTGCCATCGCACAAAATAAAGTCTGCTTTAATTGACCGATATGCTTTTGCTCCTGATGCAAGTTTTTATTACCTGCTTCCTAAAATAGTGGTTCAACCTTCATCTGCTGAAGAAATAAATGCACTTTTTAAAATTGCCAAAGCTTATGCTGTTCCCATTGTTTTTAGAACAGGAGGAACCAGCCTTTCTGGTCAGTCCATCACCGATGGAATATTGGTAGATCTTAGTAAATATTGGCGCAAAGCAGTAGTAGAATCAAATGGCGAATTTATAAGGGTTCAACCCGGTATTATTGCTGCGCAAGTAAATCATCAATTAAAAAAATACCAGCGTAAGATTGGTCCCGATCCTGCTTCGATCAATGCGGCCATGATGGGTGGAATTCTTTCCAATAATTCTAGTGGAATGTGTTGTGGCGTTCAATTCAATTCATACCATACCCTTGAATCTATTAAATTCATGTTGCCTGATGGCAGCAGGTATGATACAGAAAATAAGGGCGACTACCAACGTTTTGAAACGGAGTCTGCGCCTCTATTTCAGCGTTTACTACAATTGCAACAACAGTTGCTTGCTAATACAGCTTTGGTAACTAAAATAAAAGAAAAATACCAGTTAAAAAATACCGTTGGTTATGGATTGAACGCATTGGTAGATTATCAACATCCACTAGATATACTCGCACACTTATTAGTTGGTGCAGAAGGTACATTGGCATTTATAGAAGAAGCGGTATTGAAAACAATACCCGATAATGCGTTTAAAATTACTGGATTACTTTATTTTGAAAATCCTTTAACAGCTTGTAACGCTATTCCATCCTTAAAAGCATCGGGTGCAGAAACCTTGGAGTTGATGGATCGAGCCGCGCTTCGTTCCATAGAAAATCAACCAGATGCACCTGAATTAGTAGCGTATTTACCCGAGCAAGCCACGGCTATTTTGGTAGAATACCATGCAGCTACGGAAGCTATTTTAACCCAAAAATTCAACGATGCTTCTTCAGCACTTCATTCGCTGGAACTATTGCATCCATTGGTGTTTACAACCGATACAAAACAACAGGCCTCTTTATGGAAACTGCGTAAAGGCATGTATCCTTCAGTGGCTGCTGCCAGAAAACAAGGCACTACTGTTTTGCTAGAAGATATAGCACTACCCATTGAAAAATTGGGAGAGGGTGTGCTTGACATACAACAGTTGATGCGCAATCATGGATATGATAATAGCATTATTTTTGGCCACGCCAAAGAGGGCAATTTACATTTTGTAATGTCGCAATCTATGAGCAATGCCGCAGCAGTTGAATCGTTTAATGTATTCGCCAAAGAATTAGCTGTATTGGTAATTAATAAATACAATGGCTCTTTAAAAGGCGAGCACGGAACAGGTAGACAAATAGCTCCTTTTGTAAAAGATGAGTGGGGTGCAGACGCATACGCAATTATGCAAGCCATTAAAAATGCGGTTGATCCTGATGGAATTCTTAATCCTGGCGTGTTATTGAATGGTGATGAAAATTGTCATATTTCTAACCTCAAAACTTTGCCCATTGTAGAATCTGAAGTGGACAAATGTATTGAATGTGGTTATTGCGAAAACCGTTGTCCCAGCAAGGATTTTACCCTAACACCGCGGCAGCGAATTGTTATACGCAGGGCATTGCAGCGATTAACGGAAGAAAATAATTTAGAAGATAAAAAAATATTATTGCAGCAGTACCAGTATGCAGGGTTAGATACTTGCGCGGTGGATGGAATGTGCGCCACTGATTGTCCCGTTTCTATTAATACCGGCGAACTGGTGAAACGCTTGCGAAGAGAAAATCATTCTGTAAGGGCCAATAAAATAGCGGCATGGGTGTCGAAAAATTTTAGTGCAGTAGAAATGATTTTGAAATTTGGACTGAACGCTGGCAACTTTGTGAATCGTTGTTTTGGTGCGCAAACTATGCACCGACTTACTAGTACTATAAAAAAATTAATACCAGCAATGCCAGTCTGGATGAAGTCGCTTACAGGTCCTGTTAAAATACCTGTTACGAATAATAATAGTACTATAGATGCAGTCTACTTTGTGTCCTGTATCACTCGAATTATGGGCGCTGATCAACAGAAGCAGTCCTCATTACCAGAAGTGGTTTTGTCGGTGGCAAAAAAAGCGGGACTACAACTTTATATTCCTACAGATATAAAAGGCAATTGTTGTGGACAGCCATTTTCTTCCAAAGGATTTACAGAAGCGCATCAATATGCAGCCAATCAATTGGTAGAGAAATTGTGGGGGTGGACCAATCATGGGGCATTGCCTGTGCTGGTAGATTTTACTTCTTGTACCCAAACAATCTTCGGTGCTCGTGGTGCATTAACGCCAGACAATCAACAAAAATTCGATCGGCTAAAAATTCACGATTCTATTGATTTTATTGCCGATAAAATTTTGCCTACGCTGGCTGTTATTCAACCCAAGCAGCAAATTGTATTGCATCCAGTTTGTAGTGTTTATAAGTTGGGATGGCAGGATAAACTGAAAAAAATTGCTGACAGTTGTGCTATTGACTATACCATACCCATACAAGCAGGATGCTGTGGTATGGCAGGTGATAGGGGATTTTATTATCCAGGATTAACAGCATCAGCAACCCAAGCAGAAGCCACAGAAGTGAATGAAAAAAAATACGATGGCTATTATGCTTCTGCTAAAACCTGTGAAATGTCGCTTAGTGAAGCAACGGGAAAAAATTACCAATCCTTATTTTATTTAATAGATGAAGTAAGCTAATAAACCTGCTTATATAAACGGACACTATGCAAGAAGCCAAAGCTTTTTTATTTGATTTAAATGGAACTTTAATTAATGATATGGCCTACCATGCAACTGCTTGGTATGATATATTGAATAATGAGTTAAAGGCAGGGTTGTCAGCAGAACAGGTAAAAGAGCAGATGTATGGAAAGAATGCAGAATTGCTGGTTCGAATATTTGGTGAAAATCATTTTACTGCGGAAGAAATAGCGGTGTTGGAAATGAAAAAGGAGCGCAGTTATCAACAAGCGTATCTGCCTTATTTGGCGTGCATAGCGGGGGCGGAGCATTTTTTAAAAAAAGCCCAGGAGCACCAAATTAAAATGGCGATAGGTTCGGCGGCTATACCTTTTAATATAGATTTTGTGTTGGATGGTTTAAATATCAGGCACTATTTTGAAGCAATTGTAAGTGCATCTGATGTGGTAGTGAGCAAACCCGATCCGGAAACATTTTTAAAAGGAGCTGAATTACTGGGAGTAGCACCTGCTGCTTGTATTGTTTTTGAAGATGCACCCAAAGGAGTAGAAGCAGCAGCCCGTGCAGGAATGCCCTGTGTAGTGCTTACTACCATGCATCAAGCGCATGAATTTGCAGCCTATGATAATATTCTTTTTTTTATAGAAGACTATACTGATGCGAGGTTGGGCAGTTTATTCCCATAAAATAGTTGGGTCTTTTAATCTTCCAATGGCATACATCAAAAGCCTATGGATTTTTTTTTGTAGAATTTGATTCATTTCACCACAAATCAGTAACTTCAAATTCTAAGTAATTGCCATTTTAATAATTAACAACCTATTCACCGCTAATTTTATGCAAACCATTCAAAGAGACAAGCTATTTCTTGCCAGCCGAATTGCGCTTATTTTTACTTCCATGACTTTTGCCTTGAGGGCAGGATTAGAAGGTATTTGGAGTGAACAATTTCACCTTACCAAAGAAGAGTTGGGCTGGATTTTTAGTCCCGCCTTTTATGGGTTTACCCTCGCCATGATTTTTGGCGGTCCTCTTTGCGATTTTATTGGCATGAAAAAATTATTGATTCTTGCCTTTATAGGTCATGTTGCTGGCGTAATTATCTACCTTACAGCGGGTACTGGAAATATGCTTTTTATTGGTACACTTTGTATTGGTATTGGCAACGGAATGGTAGAAGCTGCCTGTAATCCACTTACTGTGGCGCTGTATCCAGAAAATAAAACCACCATGCTTAATCGCTTCCACGTTTGGTTTCCAGGTGGTATAGTTATTGGAGGATTGCTTTCTTATTTCTTAATAGATAAATTGGGGCTTGACTGGCATATTTTAGTCGCCTTACTTTTTATTCCTGCTGCTATTTATGGGTATCTATTTTTTAAATTAGATTTTCCTAAAACAGAAAATACCACTCGTGGGGTAAGTACAGCACAAATGTTTAAAGCCTGCCTTAATCCCTTGTTTTTGGTGATGGTAGTTTGTATGTTTTTAACAGCAGCTACTGAATTAGGAACCAACCAGTGGTTGAGTGCTTTATTACAAGGAGCTGGTGTTTCGGGTATTTTGGTACTGGTATTTATTAGTGGATTAATGGCGGTTGGTCGCTCTTATGCTGGCTCTTTCGTACATAAATTTAATCCCAATGGCATGTTGATTATTTCGGCTGCATTGGCAGGAATAGGGTTGCTTTTGTTGAGTGTAACCACTGGCTATGCAGCATTTGGTGCTGCTTTTGTATTTGCAGCGGGTATTTGTTTTTTCTGGCCCACCATGCTTGGCTTTGTGGCTGAATACTTACCCAATACAGGCGCACTAGGCCTTTCTTTGATGGGTGGAGCAGGTATGTTCTCGGTTTCTTTAATACTTCCTTATATGGGTAAGTGGTATGATGAATTTAAACAAGCTGCGTTGGCAACTAACCTAGATCCAATTCAAGCAGATGCTATTGCAGGTGCTAATACGTTCACAAAAGTGGCTATCATGCCTGCTGTATTGGTGGTAATATTTATTGTGATTTATATAGTAAAAAGAAAGGACTATAAAAAGCATGCTTAATGCATAATATTATTAACCTATGTCAGAAAACAATCGTTACGATGCCATTGTAGTTGGTTCCGGAATCAGCGGTGGCTGGGCTATAAAAGAGTTGACTGAAAAAGGCCTCAAGGTTTTATTGCTTGAAAGAGGTGAGCCACATGAACATATTAAGGACTATACCAGTGCTACCAAACATAGGTGGGAAGCCGTTCATCGCTGTAAAACTACTGTGCAAGAGAAAAAAGATTATCCTGTAATTCATAGGGGGTGGGCTGCTCATGAATCAATCATGGATGCTTGGGTAAATGAAAAAGATTGTCCCTACACAGAAGTGAAACCTTTTACTTGGTGGAGAAGTTATCGCATGGGCGGGCGCTCGCTTTTATGGGGTAGACAAAGCTATCGCCTTAGTGAAATGGATTTTGAAGCCAATGCAAAAGATGGGCATGGGGTTGACTGGCCCATTCGATATAAAGACATTGCTCCTTGGTACGATTATGTAGAAAAATTTGCTGGCATAAGTGGCTCTATTGAAGGCATTCCTAATTTACCCGATGGTCAATTCCTGCCTCCTATGGATTTAAATATTGTGGAGAAAGATGTAGCTGCAAGAATAAAAGCACACTATAAAGGAAGCCGTCACCTAATTATTGGAAGAGTAGCTAATTTAACAGCTCCCATAGCTGGCAGAACCCAATGTCAATTTAGAGATCGTTGCTGGGAGGGTTGCCCTTTTGGTGGTTATTTTAGTACCCAATCTTCTACATTACCTGCGGCGCAAGCAACTGGTAATGTAACCGTGCGACCTTTTTCTATTGTAACTAAAATAATGTACGACAAGGACTCTAAAAAAGCAAAAGGAGTAGAAGTTCTAGACGCCGAAACCAACCAGACCTATGAATATTTTAGTAAGATTGTTTTCTTGAATGCCTCTACCCTAAATTCAGCTTGGATACTGATGAATTCTGCCACCGATATTTGGCCTGCAGGACTCGGCAGTAGCAGTGGCGAACTGGGACATAATATTATGGATCACCATTATAATCTTGGTGCGGTAGGCAATACCGAAGGATTCTTAGATAAGTATGTATATGGTCGCCGGGCCAATGGTTTTTATATTCCTCGATTTGCTAATATTGGCAATGATAAAAGAGATTACCTCCGTGGCTTTGGGTATCAAGGTGGTGCAAGTCGTACGGGTTGGAACAGAGATGTAGCTGAACTAAGTATAGGAATGAATTTAAAGGACAATCTTTCAGAACCGGGTGCTTGGGAAATAGGTACTACTGGATTTGGAGAGATACTTCCTTACCACGAAAATAAAATCACCCTCGATAAAACAGTGAAAGATAAATGGGGGCTACCCGTACTTTCAATGGATGCCGAACTAAAAGAAAATGAGTTGAAGATGCGGGTTGATAT
Organism: Chitinophagales bacterium; assembly: GCA_013297995.1. GTDB lineage: Bacteria > Bacteroidota > Bacteroidia > Chitinophagales > Chitinophagaceae > Sediminibacterium. The sequence continues at coordinate 26,283 of JAAFJB010000028.1, forward strand.
AAAACTCGAAATGAAAGCAATGCTAGAAGCTGCTGGAATTAAAAATGTGCGGACTTGGGACAATGGCCACGCAATGGGTCACGGCATTCATGAAATGGGAGCAGCTCGCATGGGACGAGATCCTAAAACATCGGTACTAAATGCTTTTAATCAAGTGTGGGATTGTAAAAATGTATTTGTAACCGATGGGGCTTGCATGACTTCCTCTGCATGCCAGAACCCATCCCTTACCTATATGGCACTCACTGCAAGGGCAGCCGATTTTGCAGTAGAAGCCTTGAAGAGAGGAGATCTTTAGTACTTAAATATTTTGATTAAAAAAGACTTACTAAAATTTTTACACTCCAAGCAATTACGATAAAACCCAGTAAAACAAAAGATGCTTTTCTGGGTAACTTTCCATTCAGTCTAGCTGCTATTGGTGCAGCTACCACACTCCCTACAATTAATGCAATAATGGTCTGCCAATGCTGAACTCCTAGTAATATAAAAAAAGTTAAAGCACTGGCAAGGGTTACAAAAAATTCCGTGAGACTAACAGAACCTACAATATACTTGCTGGTTCTGCTCTTGGTAATTAAAGTAGCGGTTACTATCGGACCCCATCCGCCACCACCAAATGAATCTAAAAATCCACCTACACCCGCAAGCAGTCTGTGCTGCTTAAATTTTTTGTGAACCAACTGCTTACCAAATGCTGCAATAAGAATTTTAATTCCTAAAAAAAGAGTGTAACAAGCCATGATGGGTCTAATATACCCAATATGTGTTTCTCCAAATTTCACCAATAATACCGCACCCAATATGGCACCTAATACCCCAGGTATTACCAATACTTTAAATAATTTTTTATTTACATTACCGAATTTATAATGGCTATAACCCGATACCCCACTGGCAAACATTTCTGCTGAATGAATACTGCCACTGATTGCCGCAGGATGAATATTGGCAGACATTAATACAATGGCACTGGTAACTCCATAACCCATACTGGTAGCGCCATCTACCATTTGTGCTAAAAAACCAGCTAGTACCATCCAATGAAAATTATTTCCTAAAGTTTTATACCAACTGATGGTGTCATTCATCATAGCGGTTAAAGGGAGGTAAGAAAAAATAAAGTGCCCCACCAGCATAAACGCAAATGCTATGATGGAATAAGTAGCAATCTTTTTCCACCTTTTCTCTTCTTTTTGCAAGTGATGTTCCATCATTGGCTTTGTAATACGATTCATCTCTTCTACCTTATAAGCAAAATTTCCTTTTAACTTATTTCGGATACTTTGTAAATTATTCAGCAAATCGTCAAGCTCATCAGGTAGCGATACCTGCAAGGCTTCTTTAATTCGTTTTGCAGCAGTGGGCGACTTTCCATTGGTAGATATGGCTATTTTTAAATTTCCTTTTTGTACAATACTTCCCAAATAAAAATCACATAAGTCTGGCGTATCCGCTACGTTTACCAACAGCTTCATTTCTGCTGCTTGTATTTTTATTTGTTTGTGTAATTCAATATCATCTGTTGCTAATATTACCAAGTGTTTGTTCTGTAAGTCGTCTGGTAAATAAATGCGCTCTTCAACCCTGCAATTTTGATGGGCTGCTGCCAACTCTTTTATTTCGGTTCTTACAAAAGGAGCTACAATGGTAATATTGGCTTGGGGACTATTCACGAGTACCGAACTGAGTTTTTCTAGTCCAACATTACCTGCACCTACCAGCAATACCGATAGTTGATCTAGTTTCAAAAAAATGGGGTAGAGTTGATTCTTGTTCACAGTAAATGGTTTTCAATCCATGCTTTGGCATTGCGCGCAGCATAAGAAATAATGATGTCGGCTCCACTGCGTTTTAAAGCTGCCCACACTTCTATATGGGCGGAAGTCCTTTCTAATAATTGTTGTTCGTGCATTAATTCAATAGATGCGTATTCACCACTTACATGATAGGCTGCTAGTACCGCATCACTTTTTGCTTTTATAGCCGAAATAATATCTGTGTAAAGTGCAGCCGGTTTCACCATTATTATATCCGCGCCTTCTGCTTTATCTCTTAATGCGGATGCAATGGCATCGGTTTGGTTAAAAGGAGAAATTTGGTAAGTCTTCCTATCCTTTAATGCAGCACTATTGGGTGTAGAATTACAAGCGTCTCTAAATGGGCCATAGAATTGTGAGCTGAATTTAGCTGAATAACTCATGATGCTTACCTGCTCAAAATGGTGCTGATTTAAAAGGATTCTGATGGCAGCAATTCGTCCGTCCATCATATCACTTGGTGCAATACAATCTGCTCCTGCGCCAGCCAGCCTATGCGCATATTTTGCTAACTCCTGCACCGATTGGTGGTTTTCTACCATCGTTGAAGCTTCATTTAAAATACCACAATGCCCATGGGTGGTATAACTGCACAAACAAATATCTACTGCCAGCCAAATTTTTTCTTTGAAGGTATTTTTAATTGTGCTTACAACCAAGGAAGCAAAATCATAATTGAAATCCTTGGTTTTTTTCTCCGATGGAATGGGGAATAATAAAAATTTAGTAATGCCACAATTAATATCCTGCTGTATGGTTTCAAGAATAGTATTTAAAGTATCTACCTGAATATGTGGAAGTCCCTTTATATTTCGTGGCAGTTCTAATGCTTCTTCCACAAAAATAGGTTGAATGAATTGCTTATAGTTGAGCAGTACAGTTACCGCTAATTCGCGAATATGCGAGCTGGCCCTTAACCTGCGTTGGTTTAAAAAGTGTTGCTTATTCTCCATTGCTGAAATGCTTTAATATTGGGAAAAATAATTGGCTCAATGCCATCAGCTCTTAATAAGCTTGCTGTTTCGCCACCGCAGCATAAATGTTGCGTATTGGGTTTAACTTGATTTTTGTATTGCTCATATTGCCGATAGCTGCTCCAGAAAATATAATTCGCTGCTTTTATTTTTTCGGCAATAGCTGCATCTGAACGATTGGCTAATTCATAACTAGAAGCGGTATTCCAAAATTTTGACTGCCAATTTTTCTCTGAAGCACGATTGGTTAATATAGTTGTATGCTCTTTTTTAATATTTAAAAGTGGACTCTCCCAAAGTGGTAGTAAAGATTCTAACCCAAATGCATCTGCCGATCCTTCTACCCAAATACCCATTTTTGCCAATTCCAGCCAGGTTTTTGTGCCCGATACCCAAATGCGCTTTTGTTGTAAACTACTTATATCTGCTGCAAGATGAACTGCTTTGTGGTTAGCAATAAAAACAGTGGGAGTAGAAAAATGAGTAGGCTGTTCCGAATAGGTATAATTAAAGAATCGACTCATAAAATCTGTACTACTAAAAAGTTCTTCCGCTGGAACCCTTAGTAGAGGTAGGTTATACCATTTTTTAAAATCGGTATCATCGCTATTCTTACCAGCCGCATAAGTGATATTATAGGGAGGAATAGGCAATGTAGTCACTCCAAATTTTTGTAAACAACCTGCGCCATATTCTAGTGCTAGTAATTTTTCTTTACTGCAATCTGCATGTATTTTTTCATCTTTAATGGCCGATATAATTGCCAAAGCGGTGGGATGATTTTTAGAAGATTCTACTACAATAGCACCTTGACAAGGAGCGGGTACACATTCTATTAACGGCAACAACATAATTTTTTTATTCAATAGCAATGCTTGAATTAGTGGAGCATCTGTGTTGCTTTTTAATAAACGATTAATACCAGCAGCAGCCAAAATAATGGCATCATATTGTAACTGATTTAATTTTTGCAATCGAGTATCAATATTACCGCGTATGGGCTTTGTGCTGATATGTATTTGTTTGCCATAAAAGGGAAGTGCTTGTTGTAAAAATTTTATCGCCATTTCTTCTCTTCTTGGGGAACAAGTACCTACTATAATTTCTTTGCCTGCTTTTATTTTTTCTATAATAGAAGGGTTGAAAATGGCGCAATCGTGTTGGTATTCTCTGTCCACCACTGCAAAATTATTTTCACCAAAAAAATGCGCTGCGCTCATATCTTTCAATGAGTGGACTGCTATATCAGCTTCTTTATTTAGGAGGCTGTTGAAAATATCTTGCGTAAAAAAGTCAACCCCTTCCACTGTATGCAATGGAATTTCTGGAAGTCGATCGCCGAGACTAGTCTTGGTAATAATCTCTACTTCTGTTGCTGGAAACCTGGTTTCTATTTTATTTTTCACCAGATTCATTTGCAGTATGGAGAGACGGGAATTCCTTCCAATCAAGCGAATTTTTTCCATGTAAAATTTTCTTTAGGCTGTATGCTAAATACGCAATATGCTTGGGTAAATGTTTTCTAGTAATAATGATTCGTACACATTCCTCCCCAATAGGAACCGTAGGGTGGTTGATGGGTTGTAAATAAATGCCTTGTTCATACAACAATGCTTTTGCAACTTGCCTGCATTGCAATGCCCCTGAAACTTTAATACTGGTAATATGAGATTGATTAGTAGAAAAGGGAATATTATTTTCTACAAGGGCCGCTCTTAACAATCCTACGTTATGGTGTAATGCAAGCCGCCAATGCTCATTTTCTTGTATCAGTTGAATGCTTTTATTGGCTGCACTACAAATAGCGGGTGGAAGTGAAGTGGTAAAAATAAACCCACTGCCATAACTCCTAATAAAATCTACTACCGTTGCAGACGCAGCAATATACCCACCAAAAACTCCAATTGCTTTGGAGAGGGTTCCATTAATAATATCTGCTTCTTGTTGTAGGTTCAATGCTTCTACCATGCCAGATCCTTTAGTTCCATACATTCCAACTGCATGTACTTCATCAATATAGGTAAGGGCATTGTACTTTTTTGCTAGCGCAATTAGTTCAGCAATAGGGGCAACCGTACCAGTAATGGAATAGATACTTTCAAATACCAATATTTTAGGTTGATCAAACGGCAATGCAGCAAGTGCAGTTTCTACGGATGAAATAGAATTGTGCGGGTAGATTATTTTTTCATTTCCTGCGGCACGTATACCTTCAATTAAGGAAGCATGGTTTCTTTCATCAGAAATAAATACAAGCGATGGGATATGCTTACCAATGGTTTGTAATGCAGTAATATTGGCTTGATATGCACTATTGAAAACAAGTGCCGATTCTTTTTGATGCCAATTGGCAAGGGTATCTTCTAATTCTCTATGTTGAATGGTAGTGCCAGAAATATTTCGGGTACCGCCGCTTCCAGTGCCTGATTTATAAGCGGTATAACTTAGTTTGGCAATTACATCTTCTTCGGTGCTCATGCAGAGATAATCGTTGCTGCACCAGTTGATAGCAGATTTGAGTACCTGTTGCTCATCCTGAAAATAAAATTTAGGAAAATGCTGCGCACTTTTATTCACTTCTAAAAAATAACGATACGCACCATTCGCTTTTAGTGAATTTATTTTTTGATTGAATATTGATTCGTAAAAATCCATTATACCAAATTTAATCTTATTACAAAATCACCAAAGGTTTCCGCTGGATTTCGTGCTTTTGCATAGTTGCTAAAAAGATCATCCAGCGCTGCTAGTATTTCTGTTTCATTTAAATGCTGTTTGTATTCTTTATTTAGTCGCTCCCCATTTCTATCGCCCCCTATATGCAAATTATAATATCCATAAGCAGTACCTATTAAACCAATTTCTGCTAATGGAGATCTTCCGCACCCATTGGGGCATCCCGTCATTCTTATGGTAATTTCTTCTGATAGTAATTTATATTTCGCTAAAATGGGTTCTATTTTAGTAATTAAGGTGGGCAAATAGCGTTGCGCTTCGGCTAGTGCAAGGGGGCAAGTATTGAATGCCACACAGGCCATTGAATTTTTGCGTATGGCACTAGCATCATCAGTATGAGTAATTACGCCATATTGCACCAGAATTGCTTCTATGCTTGCTTTGTGTTCGGGCAATATATCGGCCAGAATAAGGTTCTGGTTACAGGTAAAACGATAGTTGGCTTTTCCTGTTTTTGCTACTTCATAGCAGGCGGTTTTTAGCTGGGTAGTTTCTGTATCGGTAATTCTTCCATTTTCTATAAAAAGCGTATAGTACCATTTCCCCTCATGGTTTTGATGCCATCCATAATAGTCTTTTCGCTCGGTAAATTCATAAGGTGCTGCTTCGGCTAATTCAAAACCACAACGAATTGCCAGTTCTTTTTTAAATGCGTCTACCCCCATGGTATCCATGGTATATTTTAATCGAGCCAATTTACGGTCGCCTCTATTGCCATAATCGCGTTGAATGGTAATGATTTCATATACTGCTTTCAAAAGCTGTTCTTCGGTTGCAACAAAACCAAGCATGGTTGCTAGTCGGGCATAGGTATTTGTGTTTCCGTGTGTGCTACTCAATCCGCCTCCTGCTGCAATATTAAAACCTATAAGCTGGTTGTTTTTAATAATAGCAATCAAGCCTATATCATTGGCAAAAATATCGCTGTCGTTATTGGGTGGAATGGCAATGGCTATTTTAAATTTTCTGGGTAAATATCGATCTTGGTAAAGCGGATCTTTTTCGGTTTCAGAAGATCCTATTTTTTCCTTATCCAGCCATATTTCATAGTAAGCATTTGTTTTAGGTAATGCCAGGCTACTAATTTTATCTGCGTAAGCAAAAATAGTTTCATGCAAAGCCGATTGTTTGGGATGGGCTGAACAAATAACATTCCGGTTCACATCACCACAAGCCGCAATAGCATCTAGTTTTAATAAATCAAATTGTTGCAAGCTGGGCTTGATATGCGATTTGATGATGCCGTGTAATTGCAGGGTTTGTCGCGTGGTTACTTTTATAACTCCTGTAGAATATTGGTCTGCAATTTCATGCAATCCTTCCCATTGTTTGGGTAATAGAAAACCACCCGGTAAGCGCAACCTTACCATATAGGAGTAAAGCCACTCTAATTTTTTAGAGGAGCGTTCTTCTCTACGATCACGATCGTCTTGTTGGTATAAACCATGAAATTTAATTAATGTTTGATCGTCGTCGTAAAGCGCACCAGTGATTGGTTCATCCAAACTTTCTTTTAGTGAGCCACGTAAGCCATCACTCTTGGTTTTAATGCGCTCTACGGGCGATAAATTTTTTGTTTCACTCATTGCACCCTTTTTATTCTATTAATAAACATCTTTTTGATATCGTTTTTCCTGCTTCATTTTCTGCAAATAAAGCAAGGCTTCTTCTTTGGTAGTTTTAGACTGCTCCTGAATAATCTGTAATAGTACTTGTTCTACATCAACACTCATAGTATGCTTAGCTCCTGCTATATAAATATAAGCTCCTTGCGCTATCCACTTGAACAATTCTACTGCCTGTTCTAACATACGGTGCTGTACATAAATTTTTGCTGATTGGTCTCTTGAAAAAGCGAGACTTATTTTGTGCAGCATATTGGTTTTCTGGTATTGTTGTATTTCGGTTTGGTATAGAAAGTCGCTGCTAAAATTCCGTTCTCCCATAAATAACCAGTTTTTACCAGTAGCACCTGTAGCGTCGCGTTCTGCTAAAAATGCCCTGAATGGTGCAATGCCCGTACCGGGTCCAATCATAATCATGGGTTGATCGGCTGGTGGCAATTTAAATGCATTGTTTTTATGGATATAAAATTGAATGGGTGTGTTTAATTTTAGTTCACCAAGATACCTACTGCAATTGCCAGTTTGTTCACCAGTTTCAGTCTCAAAAGTATCAAGTGCAACCGTTAAATGAATTTCTTGTTCATGCGCTACAGGCGAGGAAGCAATGGAGTAAAGCCTAGGCGCCATGGGTAGGAGTATGCCCAATACTTCTTCGAATTGGGTGCTGCTATTTACCGGATATTGTTGTAGCAAATTCAATAAATCAACGCGAGTAGGAGGAATATCTTTTTGAACAATAGCTGCGTATTTCTTTATGGTGCTGCTACTCAGGTATAAAATATTAAGGTTATTGCACAATAAATCTCCAATGCTGCCAGTAGCTT
>JAAFJB010000029.1 GCA_013297995.1 Chitinophagales bacterium
TTTAAGTTAATATATAATTTCTTTGCTATCTTCATGGCGTTAAATTTATTTAAAAACTAACACATGTTTCAAACACAAAAAATTAGTAGTCGGAAATTTGCCCCACTAGGTCTGTTGGGATTCTTTCTTCTCAGTTACTCTATTCAACAATTGCAGGCACAGAACGCCATTTTATTAAACAAGCTCTCTTATTTTGAAAAGCCAGGTACAAGCTGGAATTTATCTGCCGAAGTTAATTTAGATCCATCTAATAAGGAGCAACTTTCAATTAAGCCGGGTTGTTGTATTCTAGTAAATAAAAGATCTAAGCAAGATCAAGGAACTGACTTAATTTCAACCCTTGAGCATGGTGATGCCGATATTGAATTCGATTATATGATGGCTGAAGGATCTAATTCTGGGGTTTATTTACAAGGTCGTTATGAGATTCAATTGTTAGACAGTTGGGCGGTGCTAAAACCCGGTTCTGCTGATAATGGAGGCGTTTATGAGCGTTGGGATGATAAAAGAGGAAACGGCAAAGAAGGCTATGAGGGCTATGCACCTCGCAAAAATGTGAGCCTAGCCCCAGGGCTATGGCAGCACCTAAAAATTTCTTTTCAAGCACCTCGCTTCAATTCAAATCATATCAAAACATCGAATGCAAAATTGCTGAGGGTTGAATTAAATGGAGTACTTATTCACGATAACTTGGAATTATTAGGCCCTACCAGAGGTTCTTTAGGAGCTGAAGTTAGCGTTGGTCCACTTCGTTTACAAGGCGATCATGGTGATATTGCTTTTAAGAATATAAGACTAATGAATTTTACCATTACCCCACCCTCAGTATCTAAGGTAAAATATTTTGGGTATAAACCTAAAACTAAGGAAGATTTTGATTTCCAAAATCGTATAGCTGTGGTGAAAGACAGCTCATTGGTATTAACTTCGAATCTGAATGAAAAATTATTTGAAAATTTAGCCGTTCTATCTACTGGAACCCTACATATTAAAACTGCGGGTACTTACACTTTTAATGTTAATATGATGAGTGCAGTGGGTGGTTTTAAGATCAATCAAAAATTAATAACCCCAATCGGATCTGGCAGTAATTCTGGAAAAATTGAGCTATCGCAAGGCGATCATAATTTTGAATTATTTTATGCGAAGGCAAATGATTGGTCAAAACCTACTTTCTCTATATCTGCAAAAACAGATGGTATGCGTGAAAACCCAGTGAGTGATCCCGAAGCCGATTTAACCAACGTAGTAGATCCAATATATGTGCCTGCTAGTCCTGTAAATATTGTTAGAAGTTTCATGGAAATCCCCAATCAACCCATCATAACACATGCAGTGAGTGTGAGCAGCTTATATAATATTCACTATACTTATGATATGAACAAAGGAGCGCTAGCGCAAATTTGGAGGGGTGAGTTTTTAGATGCTACCCCTATGTGGCACGAAAGGGGCAATGGCACTGCTCAGCCAATGGGTGTAGTTAAATATTTTGATGATGCGTGTATTTTAAACGTATTGGATTCTTCAAATCAAGCTTGGAAAAATGATGCAAGTGTAACTAATTTTATTCCCAAAGGTTATCAGCTAGATCAACAGGATCTACCTAGTTTTAAATACCATATTTATGGGGCAAAAGTGAGTGATAAAATTCGAATACTAGAAGAAGGAAAAGCAATTCGTAGAGAAATTTCTGTAGAAAACGCTCCCACTAATCTTTATATTAGGTTGGCTAAATCTGATGCCATAGAAAACCTAGGGAATAATAGTTTTCTAGTTGGTAATAAATTTTATTATTTAAATATTGCAGCCTCTGAAAAGGTTTTTATTAGAGAAATTAATGGCGTAAAAGAATTGCTTGCCCCCATTCAACATAAACTTACTTGGTCTATTATTTTTTAAGCAAAATACAATCAACGATGATTTTTTTTAAAATATTATTACACTCCAGCCTCAGAATAATTGTGCTTACTTGCTTGTCTCTCACTTCCATGCAGTTGATGGCACAAGAATCACTAAAGGAAGAAGATTTTTTCAAAATCAATAAAATAAGTTCTCCCGAAGGCATATTGCTTGAAGTGGGTGGGTTAACAAAACTTCCCAATGGGGATATGGCTGTTGCCACCAGAAGAGGAGATATTTTTGTGATTGAAAATCCTACTGGCACCAAACCACACTTCAGAAAATTTGCAAGCGGATTACATGAAATACTCGGACTTACCTATACAAATGGGGCGCTCTATTGTGCACAAAGGGGTGAGCTTACAAAGTTGGTTGATACAGATATGGATGGCAAAGCCGATGTTTTTGAAACTGTTTATGCTTGGCCACTTTCTGGGCATTATCATGAATATAGCTTCGGCCCTAAACTAGCCCCCGATGGGTCTTTTTTTGTATCTACTAATGTAGCTTTTGGGGATGAAGAATGGTGGCGTGGTGAAAGCCGAGTTCCTTGGCGTGGCTGGATGTTGCGCATTGCACCTGATGGCACTATGCAGCCTTATGCTACTGGATTTAGATCTCCCTGTGGGCTTGGAATGATTGATGGCGAACTGTTTTATTCCGACAACCAAGGAGATTGGATTGGTTCAGGTGGTTTGGTGCATGTAAAGCAGGGAAGTTTTGTAGGGCATCCTGCTGGACTGCGATGGACGAGTCTTATAAATTCCCCACTCAAATTAACCGAGAACCAACTCTACGAAATGGTAGATCAGAGAAAAATTAGAGGTACTGATGGAAATTATATTAAACCCGAAAATGTGGTAAAAGAAAAATTTTCTACCGTTTTTGATGTGAAGCAAAAAATTCCAGCATTACAATTACCTGCTGTATGGTTGCCCCACGGAGTTTTGGGGGTTTCTAATTCAGAAATCTTGAAAATTCCTGAAAATTTCTTCGGGCCTTTCGGTGGTCAAGTACTAGTGGGTGATCAAGGGCAGAGTAAAATTGCTCGGGTTTTTTTAGAAAAGGTGAACGGAGAATTTCAAGGAGCTGCCTGGGATTTCAGAAGTGGGTTTAAATCGGGTGTATTGCGGATGGAATGGGCCAATGATGGTTCGCTTTTTGTGGGCGAAACCAATCGGGGTTGGGGTTCTGCGGGTGATGCCAACGATGGATTACAACGCTTGGTTTGGAATAATAAAATTCCCTTTGAAATGCGAACCGTGAAAGCCATGCCCGAAGGTTTTGAGGTTGAATTCACCAAGGCTGTAAATAGAAAAACTGCCGAGCAGTTGGCAGCTTATTCAGTAGAAAGTTTCACTTACAAGTATCATCCTGTGTATGGTAGTCCCGTTGTTAATAATAAAAAACATTTTATTAAAGGTATCAGCATTTCTGACGATGGTATGAGGGTTAGAATTTTTGTGGACGGGCTGCGTAGGTATTATATTCACCAGATAAATTTATTCGGTATTACAGACGATAATAATTCATTTTCATTGGTACATCCTACCGCGTATTATACACTGAACAATATTCCCGAGGGCAATAAATCTCTCATTAAACCAACCATCACTCCCAAAAACAGCAAACCTACTCCAGTTGTAAAGAATACAAATACTGCTTCAACAGTTACAGGCTCTCCAGATGATCCCGCTATGCGAGAGAAGCTTGCTCCAACAGCAAAAGCTACAAGTATAGAAGCTGTAAATAGTTTATTAATTAAATATACTTGCGCCGCTTGTCACCAGCAAAATAAAAAACAAATAGGTCCTGCTTTTGCAGAAATAGCAAAAAGAAATTATTCTACAGAACAAATTATTCAACTTATATATAACCCTAAAAAATCAAACTGGCCTGACTATGCTACTGAAATGCCTCCCATGTCGCATATTCCAAAAAATGATGTTAAGAAAATAGCCGCATGGATTCAGTCGCTTAAAAAATAAAATTATTGCTACATGATTCATAAGCATTGCTTTGCCTTTGGTTTAAATATAGCCGGGTTCTTATTTTTTGGGTTATTTTTTTCTGCTTGTGCTAGCAAAGAGCGCCAACAAAGAATTTTAGTTTTTAGTAAAACAGCTGATTATCACCACGAGTCTATCTCCGCAGGTAATACAGCAATTCAGCAATTGGGTAATCGGAATCATATTATTGTTGATACTACAACAGACGCAAATATCTTTAATGAAGACAGCCTCAAAAATTATTCAGCAATTGTTTTCTTAAATACTACGGGAGATGTGTTGGATTATTTTCAAGAAGCAGCTTTTGAGAGGTATATACAAGCGGGTGGTGGCTATGTAGGGATACACGCTGCAGCGGATTGTGAATACGATTGGGGATGGTATGGTAGGCTTGTAGGTGCTTATTTTTTGGACCATCCCGGTATAAACGACAGCTTTCCAAATGTGCAGCAGGCATTATTAACAATAGTAGATACCAACCACCTGGCCACTAAAAATATACATGGAAATTGGAAACGTACGGATGAATTTTACAGTTTTAAAAAAATAAGTAAAGACATTAATGTGCTTATTAATATTGAAGAAAGCAGTTACAATGGTGGAAAAAATGGGAAGAACCATCCCATGGCTTGGTTTCATGAGTATGATGGTGGCAGGGCTTTCTATACAGAGTTCGGGCATACCGATGCTACTTATTCTGAGCCCCAATTCTTACAACATTTGCTGGGTGGCATTCAATATGCTATTGGAAAAAATAAACCCTTAGATTATAGTAAAGCAACCAGCCAATTTCCACCTGAAGACAGTCGCTTTACCAAAACCATCTTAACACAAGGAAGTTTTTTTGAACCTACAGAAATGACAGTGCTGCCTAATTTAGATGTTTTGGTAATTCAACGACGTGGCGAAGTAATGTTGTTTAAAAATGAGACTAAAACATTAAAACAGGTTGGTTTTTTAAACGTGTATTATAAAGCAATTACCCATGATTACAATATTGAGGAAGGGGTACTTGGCTTAGTGAAAGATCCCGACTTTAGAACCAATAACTGGGTATATATTTATTATAGTCCTGTTGGCACCTCTGTAAACCGCCTTTCTAGATTTAATTTTCAAAATGATAAATTAGATAATGCAACGGAAAAAATAATTTTAGAAGTGCCAACCGAAAGAGAGATATGCTGCCATACGGGTGGCTCCCTTGCATTTGGGCCCGACAAACTATTGTATTTATCAACGGGCGACAATACAACACCTTTTGATGAGAGTGGTGCTAAATATGTGAACAGTGGCTTTGCACCACTGAATGATTTTTCTCCTAATCAAAAATACGATGCTAGAAGATCTGCTGGTAATTCCAATGATTTGCGAGGTAAAATCCTAAGGATTAATGTGAGAGATGATGGCAGTTATACCATACCTGATGGCAATCTCTTTACAAAAGGCACTCCTAAAACAAGACCAGAAATATATGTGATGGGAAATCGGAATCCTTACCGTATATCTGTGGATCAAATTACCAATTACCTCTATTGGGGAGAAGTGGGTCCAGATGCGGATAAAGATAGTTTGAATACCCGAGGCCCTAGGGGGTATGACGAAATTAATCAAGCTAGGAGAGCTGGTTTTTTTGGGTGGCCTTTTTTTGCAGGTGATAATGCTCCATATAGAGAATACGATTACAAAACTGGTTTGAGTGGTGCAAACTTTAATACTGCTAAGCCGCTTAATACATCTAAGCACAATACGGGTATTGTGGAATTACCGCCTGCCCAGCCTGCATTTATTTGGTATTCTTTTGGATATTCTACTCAATTTCCGCAAGTTGGAACCGGCGGCAAAACATCTTTGGCTGGCCCTGTTTATTACTCAGAATTATTTCCAAAAGAATCTCGGTTACCTGATTATTATAATGGCAAACTTTTTATTTATGATTGGATTAGGGGTTGGTTAAAAGCGGTTACTATGCTTCCCAATGGTGATTTTAACAAGCTAGAACCATTCTTTCCTTCCATGAAATTAAACGCACTAATTGATGTGGAACTTGGCCCTGATGGCAAGCTCTACTTATTAGAGTATGGGAATGGTTGGTATAGTAAAAATCCTGATGCAGGGCTTGCAAGAATTGATTACAATGGAGGCAATAGGCCCCCGGTAATTAATACAATTAAAGTAAATAAAACATCGGGATTAGTACCATTCTCTGTAAAGCTTACGGTTGGCGCTAAAGACTTAGAAAATGATAAAATAACGTATCACTGGAATTTGGGAGATGGAAAAACAGTAGAAACCACTGTGCCAGAATTGAGTTACACCTATAAAAAAATAGGTGATTTTAAAATAATTGTGGAAGCAAAAGATGCTAAGGGTGCTGCCGCTAAAAGCAACGAATTAACTGTTTATGCGGGCAATGAAGCTCCACAAGTAAGCATTTCTATCATAAAGGGAAATAAAAGTTTTTATATGCCTGGCATCCCAGTTGAATATAAGGTTTCCATTCAAGATAAAAATGATGGAAATCAAACTGATCTCTCTAATTTATTCGTATCCTTCGATTATATGGCGGGTTTTGACAAAGCGTCTCTTACAACTGGTCACCAACAAGGGCAAACAAATATTAGTGGTAAAAATATTATGATGTTGCTCGATTGCAAATCTTGTCACAAAGAAATAGAAAAATCAATTGGCCCCTCTTTTTTACAGGTGGCTACCAAATACGCAAAGGATCTGAATGCCCTACCTTATTTAACCCAAAAAATAATCAAGGGAGGTAGTGGTGTTTGGGGAGAAATAGCTATGTCTGCCCATCCCAACCTAAAACAAGAAGATGCGCAACAGATCGTGTCTTGGATATTATCGTTAGCAGATAAAAAAACAGTAAAAAAATCATTGCCAATGGTTGGATCTATAATTCCACCACTTCAAATAGATGCCTCAAAATTCTTAGTGCTATCGGCTAGCTATACTGATAATGGAAATGAGCAAGCCATGCCACTAACGGGCTCTCAAACCATTACACTCGGAAGCAATAAGCTGCTTTTTACTGGAAGAGAAATAAAGAAAGGTTTTACTAAAGCCTTTGCAAATGATATGCAAGTATTAAAGCTACCAGCTGAATCAGGTTGGTTTGCCATTAATCCAATAGATCTTACTGGTGTGGGTTCTATCTTGCTTCAGGTAAGTTGCCAAGCCGCCGCAACCGCCAATCTTCATTTTGAAGCGAGACTTGATTCATTGAATGGGAAATTAATTACCAGTGGTACTCATTTAATTCAAGCAAAAGATTTGAAACAAGGAATGATAAAACTGCCACTAAAAACAACAGCGGATGGAAAATTGCATTCCATCTATTTTAGCTGTAAAATAAATGGAGAAATTGTAGGTGAAATATCAGGGTTGCAATGTAACCCTAATTAGATTTTATTCGGAATATATTAATTTGAATTTTAAATGCGAGAAAGTAAAACAATGGTAGTGAAAAATTTTTTTTGTCTTTTATGTTTGGTTGGTTCAGTTTCATCCAAAGCTCAGCCGCTTAAAAATAATATGGATAGTACCGATGCAAAGCAGTTGCCTGAAGTAGTAGTTACGGCTGAAAAAAAATTAGCTCCACTACAAACTACTTCTGCGGCAATAACAGCTATTAGTGCTGCACAGATAAACGCTTATCGGCTTTGGAATAGTAAAGATATTACTGGTATAGTACCAAATTTATATGCTGGGAATAGTGGTGATGGTCGCAACGTAAATGCTATTAGGGGTATCACTACAACTTCTTATGATCCTGCTATAACTACTTATATTGATGGGGTAAACCAGTTCAGCTTAGATACTTATATTCCTCAACTTCAAGATATTGAAAGAATAGAAATACTAAGAGGGCCACAGGGTACATTGTATGGCAGGAACGCCATGGGAGGCGTAATTAATATTATTACCAAACAACCCACTAATATTACCAATGGTTTTGCAGAAATTAATCTGGGCAGCTACAACCAACAGAGATACAATGCGGCTATTCGAACACCATTGATTAAAAATAAATTATTTCTAGGCGCTGCAGTATTGTACAATAAAAGAAACGGTTTTTATACCAATGAATTTACAGGCAATTCTTTTGATAAGCAGTCGGCTATTTCAGGAAATTATTTTTTAAAATATCTTCCAAAAGAAAAGTGGACCATAACGCTAAATGTAAAACACCAGAACAACACAAATAATGGCGCATTTCCATTGGTGAATGGGGTACAAGATGCACTGAGTAATCCTTTCAAGTTAAATCAAAATGCAGTAGGTGAAATGAATGATGGTACACTAAATGCTTCACTCAGCTTTCAATATGCGGGGCCTAAAATAAATGTGAGCAATCAATTTGCTTGGCAACAAAATAAACGAATTTATAAAACACCTATCGATGCCGATTTTTCTCCACTTGATGCCATTACCATCTCTAATAATTATGATGGGCAATGGAACAAAGTAAAAGTATTAAGCCATGAGCTCAATATATCGTCTGTCGCAAATAAATCAAGCAAGCTAGAGTGGACTGCCGGAACTTATTTCTTTCACCAAATAAATCCCACCAAGCAAGCCACTAATTTTGGTAAAGACGCAGGTTTTATTGGAATGCCTGATATTAATTTTTCTTCCATTAATACCAGCAACGGAATCAATACGGGCTTTGCTTTGTTTGGCCAAATAAATTATAAATTGAATTCAAAATTATCATTGATAGCTGGGTTAAGAAGCGATTATGAAAATAGAAAACTCACGGTAAAAGGGGAGTACCAAAAATTAGGTCAGCCTGCGCTCACAACTATGCCAGACACTTCAGCTACCCAATCATTTACAGCACTGTCTCCTAAACTAGGATTGAATTATCAGTTGAATACCGCTTCTAATTTATATGCGGTTTTTAATAGAGGTTTTAGAACAGGGGGATTTACACAATTGTCGCTAGACCCCTCTCAACCTCCTTTGTATGCTTATAATCCTGAATATAGCAGTGGTTTAGAACTGGGGGTTAAAAACACATTTTTTAATAAGCACTTGCAGTTAAATGCAAATATTTTTTATACAGTAGTTAAGAATGCGCAAGTGCCAACATTGGTATTGCCCGCCGCTATTACGGTAATAAAAAATACGGGACAAATGATTAGCACTGGAGCTGAATTAGAATTAATTGCTAAGCCAGCTAGAGGATGGCATATTGAATACAATGCAGGGTACACCCATGCAGAATACCAATCATTAAAAATGGCTGCTAATGGAGCTGTTGAAAATTTTGATGGAAAAAAACAGATTTTTACTCCGAATATCACTTCCATGCTTGCCGTACAATATAGTTATTTAGCAAATGCTGCTCGCAATATTCAACTGATGGCTCGTTGTGAATGGCTTTATTTGGGAACGCGATATTTTGATTTAGCCAATACTATTCGCCAGCAACCCACCAATACGCTGAATACACGTGTAGGCATCACTATGCCTAAATTGGAAATATTTTTTTGGGGGAGAAATATTTCCAACCAAAAATACATAGAATACGCATATGATTTTGGCGGAGTGCATTTGGCAAATCCCGCAAATTTTGGCTTTGGGGTGAAAACGATTTTTTAAAAAAATGGGAATAGGGCATACTAAAATGACTATTAATAATCATCCAATTTTAGGCTTAATTAATTTATAATTTAAAGCTTGTTATTGGGCATTTGCGTTGAGCAAGCCATAGAATCCAACAAATTATTCCAACTTTTACTGTTAATACAGCATGAGCTGATTCAATCACACTCATGTTAAATTAGTATTGATTCATGATAATTAGATGGATTTTTATATTTTCTGTTTGTTTTAATTTTGAAATGCTTGCCTGTATTTTATCTGTTTGGGTTCAATTTACCTTATAAGGTATCAATACAAGTAATACCTTATTTAAAAAAAAACGGCATTTGTTTTGCTTATGATTTTAGATAGTATGAATGGTGCTTATACCTTAAAAAGATTATAAGTATTTACAGCATTATATACATGCAATAATTTGGCGTATGAAAAAAGTACCCCCTATTGAATTACAATAAGTGAACTTTTTAAAAATCATTTTTAACAATATAAATGTTTGTGTATGCGAAAATTTTTCACTTTACATGTAGAAACCATACTTGAAAAATCTTGTCTTATTTGCTTTATTATACTGTTAACAAGCATCGGAAAATTGCATGCAACCAATTATTATGTTTCCCAAACTGGAAACGATAATACAAATAATGGAACCAGCCTAACAGCTCCTTTTCAAACCATTCAAAAAGCAGCTAATACGGCCGTTTCTGGTGATATTATTTTCGTTCGTTCAGGCGTATATCGGGAAATGGTAGATATAAAATCAGACGGGGTAATTTATCAACCTTACAATGGAGAAACGGTAACCATAAATGGCGCTGATTTAATCACGGCTTGGACGCTTAGTTCTGGCACAACCTATCAGGCTAATATGAATTGGAATGTTGAAGCTGCATGGGGAACCAATCAAGTATTTTCAGATGGGAAAATGATGCAGTTGGCAAGATGGCCCAAGCAATTGTCAGAAGATATAGTAATGCCAACCAATGCTATTGCTGAAAACGTTACGGCATCTGGAAACAATTTTATTATTAGAGATGCCGACTTTAACGAACCAGCCAGTAGATGGGTTGGGGCTAAAATTTGGGTGAATTTATCTCGCAACGGATTTGATGGTCAGGGTTGGACGGGAACTGTTACTGCTGTTTCCAGCGGAGCTATTACCGTAAATTTTGGAGAAGCACCTCGTCTCGGTAATGAGCCTTGGGGTGTAGGAAGTAATACTGAATATTTTTTATTTGATCCAACTCCAGCTGGTGTAAATAGTACCGGGGGGGTAAATGCATTATTGGACAATGGAGAATGGTGGAAAAATGGGAATACACTGTATGTTAAAACACCCGATGGGGCGGCTCCCAATATTTTAGGAACAGGAAAAAATACGATTGAAGCCAAGCGAAGACATTTTGCATTTTGGGCTTCTATTACTAAATCTGGCTACACCATTAAAGGATTTAATTTGTTTGGATGTGCCATCACTACCGATAATAATGCAACCAATAATCGGATGATTGTTGAAGCTGCTCACGATATCACCATTGATGGAATTATTGCAAAGTATGTTTCACACCAAACGGATATGAGTGGTAACTGGCAAGATCAACATTATAATTGGTCAGGCATTGTACTAAGTGGTAGAAATAATGTAATTAAAAACTGTAATATTCAATTTTCAGCTACTTCTGCTTTGAGTATATCAGGCTTTGGAAATAAAGCATTGAATAATACCATTGCCAATACTAACTATATGTGTTCGAATGCTGGAGCGTTCAATACTGGTTTTGTTTGTAAAGATGTAGAAATTGCAAATAATACTATTTACAATACCACCGTTATGGCCATCAATATTAGAGGTGTTCAAAATAATGATCTTACTAAAAGAGATATCGCAAGGGTGCACCATAATAAAATATTCGATTTTATGCGCAGAAGTGGCGACAGTGGTGCCATTGATATGGCTGCTGTAGATGCTCAGTGGACTCGCATTGATCATAATATTATTTACACCACAAAATCTGTTATTGGCGAGATGGTGCATGGAGTTTACCTCGATTATGGTGGTGGGGCTAATTTAGATCAAGGGAGATATACGATTGACCACAATGTGATTTTTGATTTGCCAGCACCAATTCTATTGAATAGCATTAACAATATTAATGTGTTTAATAATGTACTACTTTCTAATACTAATATTCATAGCATTGAGGGCGGGACTTCTGGATTGAATGTGAAAATTCAAAATAATATTCTCAATAAACCGCTACGAATTGCCAGTGATAATCTTCAGTTTGCTACTATTACAAATAATATTAGTAATGCTACTGGTGAAGTAGTTAATACCCTATTTGCAAATGCTGCTGGTGCAAATTTTAGTTTAATTGCCACCGCTATTGATGCCATTGATAAAGGTATAAGTGTTGGTATTTATGATGAAAATATAGTGGGACTGCCCGATATTGGTGCTTATGAATATGTTGCCAGTAATGATGCCATATCACCAACAAAACCCGGCACACCTACTGGTACTGCAATAACTCCGTTCACTTTTAAAACAAGCTGGACTGCTTCGGAAGATGCAATAGGGGTGGCTTATTATGAAGTATACAGTAATGGAGATTATATAGCCAGCACTACTACCAACTCGTATGAATTTGCAGGAGTTGTGCCAGCAAGTACTTACCAAATTACAGTTAGGGCAAAAGATGCCGCAGGAAATTTTTCCCCTATGAGCAATATGGGTTCTATAACTACTCTTAGCGCCCCAAATATTGCATTAACAGGGGCAATTGGCTATAGGTGGTCTGGAAATAGTGCTTCAAACTCAAATTCAAATAGAGTTCAAGAATCTAAAGTGAATGATGGGGATATAAATACTACTTTTAGTTTGACTGGTGGAAATGATGACGGAGGATGGAAATTTGAAGCAGCAGGAGTTTTATTCAACAATATCCAAAACAATATAGCTAGTGTGAATTTTATTCAAGGTGATATTGTAAATGGTAATACTTGTTTTACCAATTGGCTTTCTATGCAATACACCAAAGATGGTACTGTTTGGCAAGAAAGTTTTTGGACTGTAAATCCTTTTTACCCCTATGGAAATACTGCATCAGCGGGTAAAACCTATGTATTTAGTGGGCCTGAACTTTTTAGCGTAAAGGGAGTAAGGGTTTCTGGTATCGTATTCACCAATGACAGCTCCTGGCAAGCCCATATGAAAGAAGTGAGGGTTTATAAAACCTTTCCGCCAGATAAAACAAGCCCAAGCATCCCGCAAAATTTAAGCGCAACCAATATTGGATCTACTAGTTTTACATTAAGTTGGTCGGCCTCAACTGACAATATAAGTGTGGGCGGATATGAAGTTTTTAAAAACAATATTTCTATTGGTAAAGTAGATGGATTAACTATGAATATAACTGGATTAGCACCTAATAGCTCCTACCCAGTTACAGTAAGGGCATTTGATACATCTGGGAATTATTCGGCTCAAAGTGATGTATTAAATGTTGCAACAGGCAATAACGCAAATGCAGGAACTGGATATTATTGGAATAATTTGAGCACTAACGAATCAAATAGTTCAAAAGTATTGGCTCCTATTATTACAGACAATGATTTGATTACCGAACTCATTGTTCCCAACAATATATCTTCCAATCAATGGCAAGCTGCTGGTATTATTTGGAATACTCCTAAGAGTAATATTGCGAAACTTGAATATTTAAGCAGCTTTAGTAACGGCAGTTTTAGTAGTGATATAGGAGTGCAGTATACCACCAATGGAGTTAATTGGACAGAGGCTAAAAAATGGACGGTTTCACCCAATTATCCATATAACAATACTGTATCTGGTAAAACCTATGTTTTTAGCGGTCCACCATTACCAAATTGTATGGGAATAAGGGTAGTAGGTAAAGTTTTAATTAATAGCAGCTCAACCGGTATTAAACTCAGGGAAATCAAAGCTTTTAACAATAAAAATGTTTTACAGACTAATACTGCTAACAATTCAATTGATACCGACTTTGAACTTAACAATGTAAAGCTATTTCCAAACCCTGCAACCAGTTCAGTTAGTATTCATACGCCAAATAGTAATACCAATATTGTTATTAGTAATATAAGTGGTGCCATTTTACAAAACATTGTATCAACGACTACTATTACCACCATTAATATTGCCAATTGGTCGAAAGGAGTTTACTTAGTTAAAATTTATTCAGCCAACGAAATAGTGGTAAGAAAATTAGTAATCACCAAATAAAAATTTGTAATAATTAAAAGCCAAACTAATTGTGTTATTTTTAGTCTGTTTTTTAAAACATATTTAAGTTAAAAAATCTCCTTATTTTCAAAATTATAAAAATTGTTATAATATGCCTATCTTAAGAAAATTTAGTATTGCACTACTTACCATTGTTACATTTAGTGCAACCGCACAACCTTACAGTGCCAATTGGAATTCTTTAGATAAGCGCCCTATTCCTACTTGGTTTACAGATGCCAAATTTGGTATTTTTATACATTGGGGTACTTACTCCGTTCCTGCATGGGCTCCAGCTAATGAAGATATTGGTGTATATGCAAAATATGCAGAATGGTACTGGCAGCGCATCAATGGCGGAAAAGATCCCAATGAACAGAAAGTAGACGTAAATAAAATGTTTGTAGATCACCACAATAAAATATGGGGGAAAGATTTTAAATACCAAGATTTTGCACCCCTGTTTAAAGCCCAATATTTTGATCCCAATGAGTGGGCTGATATTTTTAAAAATGCAGGTGCTAAATATGTAATACTAACCAGCAAACACCACGAAGGCTTCACGCTTTGGCCTAGCACCCAAAGCTGGAATTGGAACAGTGTAGATGTTGGGCCTCACCGCGATTTATGTGGCGACCTTACCAAAGCGGTAAAAGCAAAAGGCTTGCATATGGGTATGTATTATTCATTGTATGAGTGGTTTAACCCGCTTTATAAAACAGATCCATCAAAATATGTGAGTGATCGCATGATTCCACAACTAAAAGACCTAGTGACTCGTTATGAGCCAGAAATTCTTTACCCCGATGGTGAATGGGAGCACAATAGTCCACTCTGGCAAAGTGAAAATTTTTTGGCATGGTTGTACAATGAATCTGCTGTAAAAAATTCAGTGGTGGTAAATGATAGGTGGGGTAAAGAAACCCGCGGTAAACATGGCGGTTATTATAGTTCAGAATATGGAATGGCTGAAGGAGGTTCTACTATTGCAGAAAGAGTAGCCCATCCTTGGGAAGAAATTCGGGGCATCGGCACTTCGTTTGGCTATAATCACGTTGAGAATTTAAATAATTATATGAGTTCCCAAGAGTTGGTGCATTTATTGGTAAATATAGTAGCACATGGGGGTAATCTTTGCTTAAATGTGGGCCCTACAGCCGATGGAAGATTACCGGTAATAATGCAACAAAGGCTTCTTGATATTGGGCAATGGTTGAAGGTAAACGGAGACGCCATTTATGGAACCAAAGTGTGGAAGAATCGACCTAAAGACAGCGATCAACAAAAAGTATTTTTTACCGTAAAAGACAATCAACTCAACGTAATATGCACAGAATGGCCTGATAAACCAATTGTAGTAAATGCAATTACGGGTGCTGGAAAAGTATCTTTACTGGGGTCTAATATGGCAGTAAAATCGGTTTTTGCGAATGGAAAATTAACCATCACCCCACCGCAATTATCGCCCAGCACCAACCCATCACAATATGCTTGGGTTTTTAAGGTAGATGGATACAAAGAGTAAACTTTTGGATTGTATTTTCCCTATTACAAAAAAAATGAAAAAAATAAATCGCTCACTTTTTGTAACTACTATTTGCCTTTTTTTGTTTGCTGGTTTTAATAGTAAAATATTTTGTCAACTTAATAAATCTATACTTGCCCCAAAAAATAAGCATGCTGTAAGTTTTATTTCTAGTGATACTGCAATGCAGCATTTATATGATTTAGCCGAAAAAAAAGCAGCGGATAATATTCGAGATTTTTCGCCACGCTATAAAGTGTTGGTAGAAGGAGGCGAATATCCTTTTGTATGGGTAGAAACCCAGCCCATGGGAGGTGTAATGTATGCAAAACGAAATATAGAAGTTGCGTATAATAATGTAGTTATTTTTTTAAATCACCAAGCTGCTTCGGGAAGAATTCCTGGAATGATTATTCCTATGAATAATAATATTTGGGGGCTCACCGATTTAGTAAAAGCCGACGAAGATTATTTGGGGCTTTTTTCTGAAACTTTACAAGGTTTTTTTGTACCCAGCCCTGCACTAGAATTATATTATTTGTTGAATAAAAACACTGCTTATCTTCAATTACTCTACCGCGCTTTTGAAGCCTATGATAACTACTTATGGAAATACAGAGATTCAGATGGAGATGGTTGTTTAGAAGCTTGGTCTCAAACAGATAGTGGTGAAGATTTTTTACTTCGGTATGAGTATGCTCCATTTGTATGGCCATTCAATTATCCTCCAGTAAAAGGAAAAATTCCAGAGGATTCCACCTTTATTAAAAAGTATTGGCCACCAGCGGATGCTGCTCATTATACGCATGAGAAAAATCCAATGCCGGTAGAGTCAATAGATATCATGAGCTACTCTTATTCTTGTAGAGATGTGCTCGCTAAAATATCGAGAATTCAAAAAAATGGAAGGGAGAAATATTGGAGAAATGCAGCCAATAATGTAAAGCAGAAAATGAAGGACTACCTCTGGCTGCCAACAAAAAATGCTTATTTCTACCGCAACAAATTCAATGAAATTATACCCAGCCTTACCCATAATAATTTGAGGGCTATGTATTTTGGTACGATGACGCAAACTATGGCTGATGGGTTTATTAAAAACCATTTATTAAATCCTGCTGAATTCTGGACTACCATGCCACTCCCAAGTATTGCTGCCAATGATGCTTATTTTAGAAATATATCGTTCAACAATTGGAGCGGTCAGCCTGAGGGACTAACCTATCAACGCGCTATTGGCGCACTTGAAAATTATGGACACTTAGCAGAAATTACTTTAATTGGAAAAAAACTACTCAATAAAATTTCAGAAACTAAAATATTTACACAACAATTTGATCCTTTTACAGGAGCTCAAAATGGTAAAGATGGATATGGACCCACCATCTTATCTGTGTTAGAATATTATTCCAGAATGTACGGCGTATATCCTAAGAATGATACGATTCATTTTAATGGACTTTCTGCTAATCAACCCTATACCTATACCCAGCAATTAGATAAAAATTGTTACAAACTGGTACAAGAAAATGGGTCCATTACTGGCTACTTAAATGGAGTGGTATTGTTTAAAAGTACGGCAGGTGTAAAGTTAATGACTGATATGCGTGGAAATATGCTTGGTATTGCTGGAATTGATACCATTGCAAAATCAGTAAAGCTGGAGGTTAATAAAAAAATACACGAAGGAACCATTCAACCAAATGGTATGTATAAAATAAGGAGTGGAAAAATTCAGTTGATACAACAAGTTCCTTTCAATTACCCGTACCAGCTTTAATAACGTATACTGATATTAAAATATTAAAATGAAAAAAATTACGCTTTGCATTACCCTTGTAATAATTACGCTGTTTTCGTCGGCGCAACAAACTCCTCAAAAACAGTATGAAGCCGTTCAAAAAAAACTGCAAACAGGATGGGGTACGTTTAACCATAAAAGCGTATTGAGTCACGTTTTATTGCCTGCCGGAATTGCATTAAATATCGGACTAAAATTTAAAGAGATAGAAACCAATGGCTATTTAAAAGAAGCGTATATTTCTTCACGCGATCCCCGTACTGAAAACATTGTGCCAGGTTATCATGCGCTTGATGGAAGTTATACGGACTTGGTTATTAGTTGGAAAAAAATTAAATTCAGGGTACAATCTGCTGTTACCCATAGCCAGGAATTGATGCTATTGATTACGCCAATTGAACTGCCAAGCAGAGCCGTAAATATCATTTTAGAAACTGGAATGCTTTGGAACAAAAAAGGGGTATTAAAAAAGATAGGTGAAACCATTACCGCTAATGCTACAAATAAGCAAATAATGATTCAGGGTATTGGCAATTCTGTAGAAGAATATATTGCTGCTTCGGCTCCTTATTTGGCATTGCAATTTGATAAAGAAGTTGCTTTTTACACGGGGAAAAAACAAACCCTTCATTCTGTAAAAAATACTATTGCAAGCCAAAGGCTTCAGCTTGAAAAAAATACTACCTCATTTGGTGCATTCGCAGAAACCTATAATGCCATTGAACAAGTGATCGGTTGGAATATTATTTATGATGCAGCACAAAAAAGAGTGATCTATCCGGTGAGTAGATTATGGAATGATAATTTTGGGGGACAAAGTGTACTTTTTTGTTGGGACACTTATTTTTCTGCTTATATGGCCAGCATGAAAAGCAAAGAATTGGCTTATGCCAATGCCATTGAAATAACAAAGTCCATAACACCGGGTGGGTTTATTCCAAACTGGTCGGGTTCGTATAAAAACGCTTCATTTGATCGCTCGCAACCGCCAGTGGGAAGTCTTGTTTTTAAAGAATTGTATAGAAAGTACAAGGAAAAGTGGGTGTTAGATTATGTGTTTGATGACCTACTTACCTGGAATAGATGGTGGCCTAAAAATAGAGATGATAATGGCATGCTGTGCTGGGGAAGCAATAAAGTATTGCCTCCACTGGTAGGTGATTTTGCAGCCAATGCTTGGCAGGGAGCTGCCTATGAATCTGGACTAGATAATTCCCCTATGTTTGATAGTGTGCCTTTTAATACCGAGAAAAATATGTTGGCATTGGCAGATGCAGGATTAATGGGAATGTATGCGATGGATTGTGATGCGCTTGCAGAAATTGCACAAGTATTAAATAAGCCAGCTATTGCAAAGGAATTGCAGGAACGAGGAAATTTCTATCGCAAACAACTGGGTAAACTTTGGAGTGAAGAAACAGGAATATACCTGAATAAACGAACTGATATAGGTAGTTATTCACCCATTACTTCTCCTACTAATTTTTATCCCTTACTAGCTAAAGCAGCCAGTCAACAACAAGCAGAGCGGATGATGAAAGAACATTTATTAAATCCCGAAGAATTCAATACTCCTTGGATGATACCTTCTGTTTCTTTGCAATCGGTAGCGTACAAAGACCAAGAATATTGGCGGGGACGAATTTGGGGGCCTATGAATTTTTTGGTATATCTGGGCTTGCTTAATTACCATTTACCAGAAGCAAGAAAAGTATTGAGTGAAAAGTCGAATAAATTATTTCTAGAGAACACAAGAATTAATGGATGGGTATTTGAGAATTACAATGGAATTACGGGCAATATTACCGATCAAATTGAAGGTAGAAAAATGGGTGATAACTATTACCATTGGGGTGCATTGTTGGGCTTTATAACCCTAATTGAAAATGGGTATATAGCCGACCCATCAAAACCTCTACAATAAACATTAAAATTCTCAGAGAATTCTAATTAACCCAATCTAAAACGATTTCTATTCCCTTAGAACTATAATTTCCCTTTGATTTTGCCAAAATAGTATTGATTTTAGATAAATGAATGAAATTTCCCCATCAAACAAAGTTCTAAGTTCGTATTGTTAATTCTTGTGTAAATTTCTAATCGAATTTTGCATAAAAATTAACGAATCGATTGCAGGTTTTACCTGGTGTATATTAACCAAACAAAAAACAGCCAAATGCAGAAACTAAATCTTTACCTCAGCAGTATCTTTGTCGCGATACTGTTTTGTTTTTTAGCGATTCAGCCGCTAAATGCACAGAAACCAGTTGAGAAAGTTACCATTAAAGGAAGGGTAACAGACGACAAAAACAATCCCCTAAGTAATGTATCCGTAAAAGCAAATGGCAACAATGCCACTGTAATTACTAAGGATGATGGATCCTTCTCTATTGATGTGTCTAACTCCGCAACAAAATTAATTATTTCCTATGTAGGAATGGAAACACAGGAATTGATTATTGGAGGGAGAACAAATATTACAATTCCAATGAAAGCAGAAAATGCTAGCCTTAATGATGTTGTAGTTGTGGGTTATGGTACACAAAAATCAAGAAATGTTACTGGGGCAATGGGAAAAATTGGCAGTAGAGAAATTAAGCAAGTTGCTGTTGTAGGGCTGAACCAAGCCATGCAGGGGCGAATTGCGGGTGTACAAGTAGCTGAGAATTCAGCCGATCCAGGTGCAGATGTATCAATTAGAATTAGAGGTATCGCTTCAATAACTTCAGGTACAGATCCTTTGGTGGTAGTAGATGGGGTGCCCATGGCGGTTAACTTAAATGCAATTAATCCCAACGATATAGAGTCAATTGATGTGTTAAAAGATGCATCTTCTGCTGCTATTTATGGCTCTAGAGCTTCTGCTGGAGTAATATTAGTAACTACAAAAAGAGGTAAAGCTGGTAAGATGAGTGTGAATGTAGATGCTTTTTTTGGTCAGCAATCTGTAGGGAAAAAACTAGATTTGCTCAATGGTGCACAGTTTGCAAAATTGGCGAATGAGAATCTTGTAAATGGAGGTCAAGGTACAAATCCAGATTGGCAAAGTCCTGCAACAGTGGTAAATAGTGATTGGCAGGATGCTATTTTTAATAAAGCACCTATGTCTAACTATAATATTAGTTTGAGTGGTGGAACCGAAAGAGCTAAAAATTATTTATCACTTGGTTATACCAATCAAGATGGTATATTATCTACTGCTTCAAGATTTGAAAGATTAACTGCAAGGTTTAATTCAGATTATACCGTTAGCGATAAATTTAAACTTGGTGTAAGTTTGAATTTTAGTAGCGATAAACGCAGTGGTATTAGAACGCAAGATGATAATACTGGGGTACTTATAGGAATTATTACGGCTCAACCTACCAACGATATCTTTACCGACAAATTGGGTAGTTACGGAAGCAACTTATTTGGATACAATGGATATGCTATACCAAGATTGCAAAATAATTTTTATACGGGAACCAATCCGCTATTCTCTGTTAACGAACACTTTTTTAATAGAGGAAGGGGTACCCAATTAATTGCAAACGCTTATGGTGAGTATGAAATAATTAAGGGGTTGAAATTTAAATCTATGTTTGGATATACGCTTTCCAATTCAATAGGAAATAATGGAAACAATAGTGTGCCCTCGGCTATTTCCGTTGGAACATTAAGTGATAGAACAGGGATATCTACCTCCTTTCAGAATTACGGAGAGTATAATATAGTTAATACCCTTACCTATAATAACACTTTTGGTAAGCACTCAATTACTGGCGTTATAGGAACTGATGCGCTTAAGTTTACAGGTGAAGGTCTTAATGGAAGTGGTGCAGCTGCACCCCCTAACCAAATCTCCGTAAGTGCAACTTCTCCAACTACTAGGTTTGTAAATGGGAATGTATTTGTACCTTCTTCTTTATTTTCTTTGTTCGGACGAGTTAACTACAGCTACGAAAATAAATATTTATTATCTGCAACCGTAAGACGTGATGGTAGCTCAAAATTTTCATCAACGAATCGTTATGGTAACTTCCCATCAGCATCTATTGGATGGAGAATTAGTCAAGAAAAATTCATGCAGAATGTAAAATTCGTTAATGAATTAAAAGTTAGAGCAAGTTATGGTGCAGTTGGAAACCAAAATATTGCAAACCTCCAATTCTTATCTTTTTACGGGGATATTAATGGAGAATATGGTTACACATTTGGCGGTGTAGTGTATCCAGGAAACCGTGTTACAACTGTAGGTAACGACGCAATTAGATGGGAAACCAATGTTGAGCAGAATATTGGCGTTGATGCAACTTTGTTTGGTGGTAAGTTGACTGTTTCAGTTGACTATTACAAAAAAAGGTTAAAAGACCTTTTAGGGGAAGTTCCGATTGCTGCTTATGCAATTCCATTTGGTGGAAATAGTATTGTAAAAAATGCATTTACTATGGAAAATTCTGGTATTGAACTTACGCTTGGATTTAATCAAAAAATTGGAGACGTGAATTTCAGCGTAAACGGTAATTTTTCTACATTAAACAATAAGGTAACTGGCTTAGATCCCAGCAATGCAAAGAGTTATGTACAGCAAAATCTCTCAAATATTGGAGATGCAATTGGGGCATCTTCTCGCACTTATGTAGGTGATAGGCTTGGTAATTTTTGGGGATACGTGTTTGATGGCATTTTCCAGACAGACGCTGAAGCAACTGCAAGCGGAATGAGCAATGTAAAAGCTGGCGATGTTCGTTATAGAGATATCAATGGAGATAAAAAAATAGATGGTGATGATAGAGTTAATATGGGAAATGGAATCCCCGGTTATTTTTATGGAATCAACCTAAGGGCTGAATACAAAGGATTTGATATTAATATTTTTGGTAATGGCCAAGGTGACGCACAGATTGCCAATATGTTAAAGTATTATACATCTTCTTTGAACAATAGAAATGGAGGTCTTTTAAATGGGGGTGTTGAAATACTGAATAGTTGGAATGGTCCTGGTACAAGTAATACAACGCCAAGAAATTCTGTTTCAGCTCCTCTCTCAAATAGATGGTTCTCTACTAATTATATTGAAAGTGCTGCTTTTTTCCGAATCAGAAATATACAAATTGGCTATACATTGCCTGCAAAAGCTTTAAAAACAATTGGTTTCAATAGTTTGAGAATGTATGTTTCAGCTCAAAACCTACTTACATTTACCAAGTACAGTGGATTCGATCCAGAAGTTGGAAGCAGCCGTGCAACAGGTGGTTCTGGAACACAAACAACGGGTGTAGATTATGGTCGTTATCCGATGGCTAAAATGGTGACTATTGGATTTTCTGCACAATTTTAATTCTAAAATTTTTTTAAACAAATATTATGAAAAAGTATAAAATTTTCGGTTCTCTAGGAATTATAATCTTAGTGACCATCATTTCTTGCAAAAAAAACTTTTTTGATGCTGTACCCCAAGATGGTAGCGTAAGTGAAGCAGGCTCATATAAAACAAAAGCGGATTTTGATAAGGGTATTGTTGGTGCTTATGTTGATCTTCAAAGTACGGTAGATAGGGCACTAACAATGCCAGGATTTGCATCTCTAGATATTGCAAATGGAGAAGGTAATGCGGTTGCTTATGATAGAATCTTTGATGCAAACAGCAGCCTTACCTCCGACTTTTATAGAAACTACTATAGAATTGTTGCCAATGCAAATGTGGTAATTGATAGACTGGATAAAATTGAAGCGGGTATTTTAACAGACGATGAGAAGAAAAAGGCTTACGGACAAGTTCAGTTTTTGCGTGGCTACGCCTATTCTTACTTAACACAAGCTTTTGGTGATATCCCCATGGTATTAAAACCCTATTCTGAATCACAAAACACAATTTCTTGTACACCCACTGCCCAAGTTTGGGATCAAATTATATTAGATTTGAGTCAAGCTGTGGAAAACTTGCCAGAAACAAAGGATTGGACGGGTGCTGATGTAGGTAGGGTAGGTAAAGGTGCTGCTTTAGCGTATTTGGCTCAGGCATATATGTATAAAAAAGACTGGGATAAAGCAGCTACTACCGTAGAAAAAATGTTAGGCTTAAGAAATCCTCAGTATAAGCTATTTCCGAGTGTAAGAACCGTTTTCTCTGCCCAAAATAGAAATTTAGATGAATCTGTTTTTGAGATTCAATACAGCCCACAAAGTGCCGATAAATGGCTAAGTTGGGGTGGAAACTCTCCAATGAATGGACACACTGTGCCAACACAAACAGCTCCTCCTAATATTGGTGATACTTGGTGTAATTTTGGTGGATGGGGTAACTACATTTTGAGCCCGCAAGCATTAACTGCTTATGAAACTGGAGATGATAGAAGAAAGCAATTGATTATTAAATACCCAGAAGCTTACAAAGGGGAATTAATGGCAGATTCATTTAGAGCCATCAACTGGGGCAAATTTCCATTGGAGTCTAGCAACCCTTCTGATACCTTTCCTGGAAACAGAAGAAATAATGGATATTCAACCAAGTATTGGTTTGGGGTATCTAGATTACCCGCAGGTGAAAATATTATCATGATGCGTTTTTCAGATGTTAAACTTAATTACGCAGAAATCTTGTTCAATAAAGGTAATAGTGCAGCCGCGTATGCTCAACTAAATGATGTTAGAACAAGAGCAAAACTTGCACCTAGAACACTTTCGGCTGATCCTCAAGTGTTTTTAAGAGATTTAATGGCAGAACGTAGAGCAGAACTAATGCTAGAACCCAATCTTTGGTGGCACTACACTCGTTTAGATATTGCCGTTAAATTCATTAAGGATAATTACAATGTAACAATGCAACCTAAATACAAATACTATCCTATACCACAAAGGGAGAGAGATATCAACCCCAATTTGTGCAGTAATGGTTATTAATATTCTATTTTGAACTGATTAAATATTGGTTTAAAATGTAAATCTTGGAAAGTTGGTTATTCTGTGCCTGAATGTACGCATTTGGGCACAGTCTTTTTAGGGATATGGTTGTACCTTCAATATTTGTAATATTTAATTTCATTACATGGCTTATAGGATTGTTGCTCTTCTTTATTTTTTTAGCCTCTTAGCTTCATGCAAGAATAGCAGCTCTAATACAAAGCTATTTGACCAGATAGATCCTAGTAAAAGCAATATTCATTTTGCGAATATTATAACTGATGATACCAGCCTTAATATACTTAAGTATGATTATTTTTATAATGGTGGTGGCATAGCTGCTGCTGATTTTAACAATGATGGTTATACAGATTTATACTTTACAGGTAATATGGTATCCAGTGAGCTTTACTTAAATAATGGAGAGGTGAAGAGCACTGATTTTTCATTTAAAAAAGTTACATTAGCGTCTGGCGTTACAACCAAAAATTGGGCTACAGGCGCTTCT
Organism: Chitinophagales bacterium; assembly: GCA_013297995.1. GTDB lineage: Bacteria > Bacteroidota > Bacteroidia > Chitinophagales > Chitinophagaceae > Sediminibacterium. The sequence goes on from JAAFJB010000029.1 coordinate 24,511, forward strand.
GTTGCAGACATTAACAATGATGGACTACTTGATATATTCGTATCATACGCTGGATATAAGGATGCAGCAAAGAGAAAACACCAACTCTTTATTAATAAAGGAATTGATAAGTGGGGAATACCTCATTTTAGAGATGAAGCAAGTAGCTATCAGTTAAATGATACAAACTATACCTCACAATCTGTTTTTTTTGATTATGATAAAGACGGCGACTTAGACCTGCTTTTGGTAAATCATTTTCAGGATAATAGCAATCCCAACTTCCCACAAAAAAAAGATTTTTCTGGAAAATCCCCAGCTTGTGTAAAATTGTATCAGAATAATAATACCAGTTTTAAAGAAGTTGCAGTAGAAACTGGAATTGCTGAACAAGGATATAGTTTAGGGGTTACCATCAGTGATATAAACTTAGATGGATGGCCTGATATTTATATTACAAAAGATTTTATTTTTGATGATGTGCTTTACATCAACAACAAAAATGGCACTTTTACAGAATCAATAAAAAAATATATCCAACATACTTCGCAGTTTTCTATGGGCTGTGATATTGCTGATTTTAATAACGATGAATATCCTGATATTGTAACTGTAGATATGTTACCCTATGATAATCGAAGGCAAAAACTAATGAATATTGCCATGAATAACGATCGATTCAACTATGCTTTATCATTAGATTATTTGCCTCAATATTCCCGTAATATGTTACAGTTAAATAATGGTCCCGATCATGATGGACAGTTTTCTTTTTCTGAGATTGGACAATTAGCTGGAATACATAAAACGGATTGGAGCTGGAGTCCCTTGTTTGCAGATTTTGACAATGATGGACTTAAAGACTTATTTATTTCTAACGGAATTCCAAAAGATATTACCAACAATGATTTTATTACATACCGAGGAGAGTTAATTAATAGTGGAGCTAATAATATTGAAGACATGCGAAGAAACCTGATGGAACAAATCGGGAAACTTCAGCCCGTTGCAATACAAAATTTTATTTATCAAAATAAAAGCGGATTGCGTTTTGAAGATAAACGAGAAGAATGGGGGATAGACCATACAGGATTTTCAACAAGTGCTGTTTACGTTGACTTAGATAATGATGGTGATTTAGATATTGTTACTAATAATATTAATGACAAAGCATCTATTTTTAAAAACAATAGTAATACAATAAATAAAAATAACTACTTAAGTGTTCGTTTAAAAGGAAAATACTCACTTGGAGCAAAACTCAGTATTAGCTGCCATGGTAATAAGCAATTCTTAGAAAACTATAGTTGTAGAGGGTTTCAGTCATATCAAGATCCTTTACAACATTTTGGTTTGGGAAAAGATACCGTTATTAACGTGTTAAAAGTAGTTTGGTTAGATGGGAAAGAACAACAACTAGAAAACGTAAAAGCCAATCAAATAATTCAGCTCGATTATAAAAATGCAACAATCCCCAATGCCCCCTTAAACAATTTTGCTACTTCAGAAAGTACTATTTTCACAAATATTACTAATTCAACAACATTTAATTTTCTGCATACAGAAAATTTATTTGAAGATTTTAATTATGAACCATTATTACCACATCGATTTTCTAGGAGTGGCCCTTATTTGAATGTTGGTGATGTGAATGCTGACGGACTTGAAGATTGCTGGATAGGTGGTGCAGATACTAAATCAGGTAAAATATATATTCAAACTAAATCAGGGCAATTCAATATTGTAAATTTACCTGATACAACTCATGAAGATGTGGGGGGACTTTTTTTTGATGCTGATGGCGATAAAGACCTCGATCTGTATGTGGTAAGTGGTGGCAATGAGTACAATGCCAATACAAAAAATTACCAAGATAGATTTTATAAAAATGATGGCAAAGGGAATTTTAAAAGAGACACAATTGCTTTGCCTAAAGAATACAGCAGCGGTTCAATAGTCTCAGGTTGTGATTTTGACAAAGATGGTGACATTGATTTATTTGTTGGTGGTAAAGTGGTACCAGGTAGTTATTCATACTCAGCAGAAAGCTTTTTATTAAAAAATAATGGGGCAGGAAAATTTACAAATGTATCTGATGATATTGCTTTAGGCATCAAAAATATTGGAATGGTTACAGCTGCTTTATGGACTGATATGGATAACGACGGATGGCAAGACCTTATACTAACTGGTGAGTGGATGCCCATTGTTATTTACAAAAACAATCAAGGAAGATTAATTCGGAGTAAAAAAAATAGGCTACTAGACCTGCAAACAGGTTGGTGGAATAGCCTAAATGCAGCTGATTTTGATAAAGATGGTGATATTGATTATATAGTAGGAAACCTTGGCGTGAATAATAAGTTTAATGTTTCGCCTAAAACACCCCTTAGCGTATATGCAAAAGATTTTGATAATAACGGTTACGTTGAATCAATTCTAACTTACTACTTAAACAATAAAGAATATACTTTGGCAGGTCGAGATCAAATTGCTTCAGTATTACCTTCAATTAAAAAGAGATTTGATAATTATTCTAAATTTGCTGAGGCAGAATTTCATCAAATATTTTCACCAACCGATTTGGAAAATGCTACTGTTAAAAAAGTAAATACTTTTGAAAGTATATATTTAGAAAATAAAGGTATTGGTATTTTTACCATTCATCCACTGCCAATTGATGCACAACTGTCGGCAATTCAAACTACGCAGATTTTAGATTTTAATAATGATGGTAATCTTGACATTTTAATAGCAGGTAATAATTTTAATCCAGAGTTTACAATCGGACAGTATGATGCATTTTCAGGGTTAATTTTATTAGGGAATGGGAAAGGAGCGTTTAAAAAAATGCCTAATATAAATACTGGTTTTACTTACACAGGGGAAGCAAGGTCTACTGCTTTTATTACTATCAAAGGAAGAAAATGTTTATTAACTTCAATTAATAATAAAAGAGTATTAGTTTTTGAATTAAAAAAATAGGTAAATATGCATTGCTATACAGTACTGCGTATGAGTATATGTTTTACGAATAAATTAAATACCAAGAATGAGCCCACAATCCATTTATAGTAAATTTAAAAATAGTACTATACTGTTTTTTTTTATTGGATCTATTTTTTTGACTTTTCAAAATTGTACCGATAAAAAATATTCTGCACCCAAAGATGCTTTGTTTACAAAACTTTCTCAAAAGGAGTGTGGCATCTCGTTCAATAATAGTATACAAGATGATTCTACTTTTAATGAATTTACGTATCGAAATTTTTATAATGGTGCAGGAGTAGCAATTGGAGATATAAATAATGATGGACTACCCGATGTTTTTATGGTTGCTAATCAGGGAGAAAATAAATTATTTCTGAATAAAGGAAAATTCATTTTTGAGGATATTACTGCAAAATCTAAAATTGTAAAAAATCATAAATGGAGTACTGGAGTTACAATGGCAGATGTAAATGGCGATGGGTTTCTTGATATATATATATGTACTGCAGGGATAGCGGTAGGTGATTCCAGAAAAAATGAATTATATATAAATGATGGGAAAATGCATTTTACTGAAATGGCTCTTCAGTTCAATCTACAGGATAGTGGAGCTTTTCATACCCAAGCCTCATTCTTTGATTATGATTTAGATGGCGATTTAGATGTTTTTTTATTAAACAATAACTGTTTATTACCTACGGATAATTTCCCTAACGGTCAAGTAAGAAACTATCGAGACCCTGTTCATGGCGATAAACTTTTGCGAAATGACAATGGCGTATTTACTGATATTACTGGTTTTGCAGGAATATTCGGAAGCAGTATTGGCTTTGGATTGGGCGTTTCGGTAGGAGATATTAACAACGATAATTGGCCAGATATATATATCAGCAATGATTTTTTTGAAAAAGATTACTTATACCTTAATCAGGCTAATGGAAAATTTAAAGAAGTGAGTGACACTTATATTAGCCATATGTCTCTTTCAAGTATGGGTGCTGATATGGCAGATATTAACAATGATGGGTTGGTTGATATTTTTACAACTGATATGCTACCCCAAGATGAAAAGCGATTAAAATTGAATATTCGATTTGAAGATTATGATATTTACAATCAGAAAGTGAAGCAAGGCCTACATCACCAATTGATGGGGAATATGCTACACCTTAATAATGGAGATAATACCTTTAGTGAGATTGCGCAGTTTGCACAGGTTGACGCTACAGACTGGAGCTGGGGGGCATTGATTTTTGATTTGAATAATGACGGATGGAAAGATATAGTGGTTTGTAATGGAATGTACCTTGATGTAAACAATCAAGACTATATTGATTTTGTAGCCAATGATGTAAATAAAAAACTTTTTGATAAATCAAAAGCTGCTGCTAATTATGAACAATTAAAATCTATATTGGTTTCTGAGCCATTGGCGAATTATGCATTTGTGAATAATAAAAATCTGACTTTTAAAAACCAATCCGAGCAATTAGGATTGGGCGAGCCTAGCTTTAGTAATGGCGGAGCATATGCTGATTTGGATAATGATGGAGACCTTGATTTAATAATTAATAACTTGAACTCTGAAAGTTTTATTTATAGAAATAACACTACTGAAAAAAGCAAAAAAAATTATCTAGCAATTAAATTAAATGGAATAGGTAAGAATCGGTTTGGAATTGGAGCATCGGTTACCTTGTATCAAAAAGATAAAAAACAAGTTGCGCAAAATTTTCCATCTCGGGGGTTTCAATCGAGTATTGATCCTACCCTTCATTTTGGGTTAGAATATGATGATATAATAGATTCAATACGAGTTCAATGGCCAAATGGGAATACACAAGTAGTAAAAAATTTAAGGGCTAATATTAGCCTAACATTGAATCAGGCTGATGCAATCAAAAAAGATAAAGTTGAAGTAAATTCGCCCCCCCCCATTTTTGAAGACGTCACCAACCGAATTATTACAGGCAATATAAAGCATATAGAAAATGCATATAATGATTTTGATAGAGAAAAATTAATGCCACATTTACTATCAACTAATGGGCCTCGGTTAGCCGTTGGTGATCTGAACGGTGATGGTCTTGAAGATCTAGTAATGGGGGCTGCAAAAAATGACACAACAAAAATATTTTTACAACAAATTAATGGTTCTTTTAAACAAATGAATTTCCAACCAGCTTTTGCATTGGATGCTGGTTTTGAAGATGCTGGAATAGCTTTATTTGATGCAGATAAAGATGGCGATAATGATTTAATGATTGGGAGTGGCGGAAATATGAAAATTGAGGGTGATCCACAATTACAACAAAGACTATATACCAATACAGGAAAGGGGGTTTTTGTAAGAAATAAACTAGCCATGCCAGATATTAAGGTTAATGCTTCTTGCGTTGTACAGTTCGACTATGATTCAGATGGTGATATAGATGTATTTATTGGAGGTAGGTCTGTGCCTGGTCAATATGGAGCAATACCTAAGAGCTATCTTTTACAAAATAATGCGGGCTCTTTTACTGATATAACAAGTGCAGTAGCTCCATCGCTAAAAAATATCGGGATGGTTACCGATGCGCTTTGGCAAGATATTGATCAAGACAACCTAAAAGATTTGATAATTGTTGGGGAGTGGATGCCCATTACTATTTTTAAAAATACAGGTAAAAAATTGCAGTTGTCAAACCTAAATGATCAGTTTAAAAAAACCAATGGATGGTGGAATTGTATTAAAGCAGCTGATATTGATAATGATGGTGATTTAGATTTTGTTGCTGGAAATTTAGGATTAAACACAAAATTTAAAGCAGATAGTCTACATCCAGCAAAACTTTATATTAATGATTTTGATAAAAACGGTACAAGAGAAGGCATAATGGCATATTACAAACCTGATGGAAAGTTATATCCATACTATATGAAAACCGATATCATGTTACAACTTCCGTACTTAAAAAAGAAATTTCTTAAATATGAAGATTATGCCGATAAAACAATAGAACAAATTTTTTCAAATGAACAGCTAAGCAATGCAGAGCTAAGAGAAGCCTATCAGTTTCAAACTTCAATTATATTAAACAATGGTAAAAATAATTTTAGTATAATTCCTTTACCTGCAAGGGCACAGTTAGCCCCTACTTTTGGTATTTTATTACAGCCAAATTCATTCAAATCGACTAACATTTTTTTAGTAGGAAATGAGTTTGGAATAAAGCCAGAATCAGGTAGATATGATGCCAATTTCGGCACTTTATTAAAAGCTAATAAAAAAGGCGATTTTGAATTTATACCTACTAGCAAATCAGGAATTACTTATACGGGTCAAGCTAGAGATATTTCAATCATAACCGATGCGCACAAAAAAACTTTGATAGTATTGAGCATAAGTGGCGAACCCTTAAAAATATATAAAGAAAGATAAGGCTTTTGCTTATATCCAGCTAGAATTTCTCAGGTGTGCAACTAGCTTTATTATTTGTTAATTAAGGTATCGGTAATCCACGAAAATATTTTTTGCCTTAACCATGGCAAAACTAATTAAATTGCAAATGAATTTATTCAATATACAATGCGGCCACAGCTTTTATTAGTCCCCCAAGGTCTCAATCAATCTTTTAGTGTAAGGCACGATACGGTACCCCACTTTTTTAATCGATGGCATTATCATTCCGAATTAGAACTTATTCAAATTATAAATGGAGAAGGTACCCAGTTTATTGGGGATCATATCAGCAGGTTTGGCAGAGGTGATATTTTATTAATTGGTTCAAATCTTCCACATTATTGGCGTTGCGATGATAATTATTTCCAAGAAATCCCCGAACTCATCGCAGAAGCCAAAGTGATTCATTTTCTGCAGCATTTTTGGGGAGAGAGCTTTCTGGAACTGCCAGAAAATAGTAATATTAAATTATTACTAAAAAAGTCTGAAAGAGGAATATTAATTACTGGTAAAAACAGAGATAAACTTAAGCCCTATTTCGATAAGATCTTACTAGCATCCGGTGCGCAAAGAATTATCCTATTACTTGAGGTATTAAATATTATGGCCAATTCTTCTGAATATACTTTACTTTCATCGGCCAGTTTTCAAAATACTTATAACAAATCTGAAACAGAGCGGCTGAACGATATTTATAAGTATACGATGAGTAATTTTAAGCAAAAAATTTCATTAGAAGAAATAGCTTCCATCTCCTGCTTAAGTGTAAACTCATTTTGTAGGTATTTTAAATCGCAAACCAAAAAAACCTATTCCCAGTTTTTGATGGAAATACGAATTGGACATTCCTGTAAGTTGTTAATTGAAAATAGACAATCGGTGAGCACCATTTGTTTAGAAAGTGGCTTCAATAACTTTTCAAATTTTAACCGTTATTTCAAGTTGATCACTGGGTTGAGCCCCCTTGAGTATAAAAAAACATTTGCCAAAAACTAATGCATTGTAAATCAAGTATATATTTCAGGCAACTATGGCAATATAGGATATAAAAATGCCAATTTGATGATATTTTTATATCATATATTTTCGCTATTTTGTATCCTCTTTTACTTGTACATTCCCACTTGTTTAGCATGAAAAATACTAAGTTGCTGCCCTTGATTTTAGTTACCAGTCTTTTTTTTTTATGGGCGTTAACGTCTAATCTAATCCCAACTTTAATACCTCACTTAAAAAAAGCTTGTAGGCTCACAGACTTTCAGTCGGCATTTATTGATTCCGCTTATTGGATTGCATATTTTGTAATTGCACTTCCTGCAGGATTGGTAATGAAAAAATTAGGATATAAAAAGGCAATTATCATTGGACTATTGATTGCTGCTACTGGCGCATTTCTTTTTTACCCTGCTGCTGAACAACGAACATTTGCCTTCTTTTTATTGGCTTTATTTATTGTTGCCTCTGGAATGGCATTTCTTGAAACAGCTGCCAATCCATATATGACCATTTTGGGCTCTGCGGAAACAGCTTCGCAGCGACTAAATTTTGCTCAGGCTTTTAATGGACTAGGTGCTTTTATAGCTGCTTTTTTCTTAAGTAAAATAATACTAAGCGGGAAGGAAATAAGCGAAGAAACATTATCTAAACTGTCACTATCCGACGCCAATTTTTTACTTACCCAAGAAGCGAAAAGTTTACAAATGCCATATATAGTAATAGGGATTACCTTATTATTGGTGGCTATACTATTCATGGTTGTAAAATTTCCTCTTGAGAAAATTAATCAAGAAACTGATACAAATAAATCTAGTTCGTTTAATTTATTGCAACATAAAAATGTTTTGTTAGGAATAGCAGCGCAGTTTTTTTACGTAGGCGCACAAGTTTGTATATCTAGTTTTTTCATTCGATATGCCAAATTTTCTGCAGGATTAGAGGAGCTGGAGGCAGCTACTTATTTGGGTTTTTTGTTAATGGGTTTTATGCTTGGCAGATACGCTGGAACTTTTTTAATGCAATATATTCAACCGGCTAAACTCTTGATGTATTATTGTGTGGCCAGTATGATTTTATTGTGTATGGTAGTTTTTATAGGAGGAAAATTGTCGCTTTACGCGCTTATTGGTGTTGAATTCTTTATGTCTATCATGTTTCCAACTATCTTCTCATTAGCGATCGGTGGTTTGGGTGAAAAAACAAAAATTGCTTCCTCATATATTGTAATGTCTATTGTAGGAGGTGCTTTTTTTCCAGTGTTAATGGGTAAAATTTCAGACGTATTCAATATACAGTTGGCCTATTTAGTGCCCGCTATTTGTTTTTTTGTAGTCTTGTATTTTTCAATAAAAGTAAAACCCGTACATGAGTCAAATTAAAAGATACAATTTACTCCTCGATTTAGTGGATGATATTAAGTTGATAAAAGAGTATGAAGCCTATCATCTTTCTATTTGGCCTGAAATAGAAGAAAGTATTTTGAATGCAGGTATTCTAAGTATGGAAATTTATAGAGTGGGTAATAGATTGAGTATGATAATAGAAGCCGATGAGCATTTTTCTTTTGCTGATAAAGCTGATGGAGATTTGAAAAATCAGAAAGTTCAGGAGTGGGAAAAATTAATGTGGAAATATCAGCAAGCATTGCCAACTGCAAAAGAAGGGGAAAAGTGGCTGTTGGCAGAAAAAATTTTTAGCTTAACTGCTCAGAAATAGCCTATTGTGAGTAAATAGTATTTTTAAAAAGATACCTATTATCTCCAATATAAAAGCATAAAATTCAATCAATTGGTTTCTGGTTTTAACGCTTAATATTCCATGATTTTAAAACGCAAAATCAAGGATTGAGAAAATATAAAATGAATATGAAAAATTATAAAATATGGTAGAGAGTTTAGCAGTAGATTTAAGCAAGTTGGTGCTTCAAATAGATCCGAGAGACAATGTAATGGTAGCATTACAAAATCTTAAAAAAGGAGATTTGGTGAGAAAAAACGGATTGGAGATTATTTTACAAAATGATATTAAAGCCAAACATAAGTTTTTTCTTCACAACCTAAATGCTGGTGATGAAGTAATTATGTATGGGGTATTAGTAGGAAAAGCACAAGAGTTTATTCCATCCGGAGCATTAATGACAAAAGAAAATATTAAACACGCAGCCAGTAAATATGCTTATAAATCTACCGATTATAGGTGGACTGCCCCCGATGTTTCAAAATTCCGTAATCTAACATTCAAAGGCTATAAAAGAGCCGATGGTAGAGTAGGAACTGCTAACTATTGGTTATTTATACCAACTGTTTTTTGTGAAAA
>JAAFJB010000003.1 GCA_013297995.1 Chitinophagales bacterium
ATCCGCATAAAAGGAGTAGTTCATGCTGACTAAAATTATTAATATGAAATTTTTCGCACTTATTTTATTTACTTCTTTTTGGGTTTCTGTAAATGCCAGTCAACTCGTTACTTATGAAGCTCCTTCCGCAGCAATAGCTGCGCCAGAGTTTGAGTTGGAAGTAAATGGCAAGCGCGTTTTTGTATATCATACTAGAACAGCAGCTATTGCTTATTTTTCATTTGAAGGAAGCGTAACGGTTAAAGTAAGTTTTTTATCGCCTATTTATAATTTTGACGTTCGGCCTAAAAGTAATAATATTTCAGCAGCATTGTACCGAAACCAAATTAGTTTTACTATTGATAAGCCAGAGAATTTAAGTGTAGAAATAAATAAAAATATTAAACGCCCCCTTTTTATTTTTGCCAATCCTCTGGAAACTAATATTCCAGATAAAAATGATCCACAAGTTATTTTTTTTGAGAAAGGAAAAATTCACAACCCCGGTCAGGTTTTTATAAAAAGCAACCAGACAGTATATATTGAGGGCGGAGCTATTGTAAGGGGTCGTTTCATGACTTCCCAAGGCAAGAATATTAAAATTATGGGCCGTGGCATTCTCGATAATAGTATATATGAGAAGGGAGAATTCCGCCCCATAGAGATTAACCAGTGCGAGACTGTGCTTATAGAAGGAATTATAATTTCTGAAGCTAAGCATTGGAATTGCGCGGCCATAGCTTCTAAAAATATTATATACGAGAATTTAAAAATTGTTTCAGACAGTGATTGGGATGATGGCATTGATATTGTAGGATCGCAAAACGTTTTGGTAAATAATTGTTTTATAAGAACCAAAGACGATTGTATTGCTATAAAATCTGGGGTGGACTACTATTCCAAATTTTTCAGTGGCTTCAATACCCAAAATATAGTCATTCAAAACTCTACTTTTTGGAATGGTGTTTGGGGAAATGGATTGGAGATTGGCTTTGAAACACGTTGCGATACCATTCAGAATATAATTTTTAGAAATTGCGATTTAATACATGTAGAAGGGCCTGAAGGCAGTTTTACCATTCACAATGGGGATAGAGCCGTTGTAAAAAATGTATTGTATGAAGATATTAGGGTTGAAGATGCCAGAGGTTGGTTAATTGACTTTAAAATTTTACATTCTGTGTATTCGAAAGATACAGTAAGGGGGAAAATTCAAGACATATATTTTAAAAATATTACCGTAGAAGGAGATATATATCCTTATTCACAAATGATGGGATTTGGCAGCAAGAATAATATTGATAATATTACACTCGAAAATTTTTTCATACATGGAAAAAAAATTAATGACACTTATCAAGGAGCAATCACCCATATTTATACCAATCGGTTAATTTTTAAATAAGTAATTTAATTTCTTAATTATCCACCACATACATATTTCACATGAAATTTTCTTTATACTACTTCTTACTTCTATTACAGCCCATACTGTTATTTTCTCAATCCTCACCAGATACCAAAATACGAACTACCCTAAAGTTCAATAAAGACTGGAAATTTATACTAGATGATAAGTCAGGATTTGAATCAGCCTTATTAGATGATGCAGCTTGGCGTTCACTGGATTTGCCGCACGACTGGGGCGTAGAGGGTAAATTTAATCAAAGCAATCCGGCACTTGGCAACGGGGCTTTTTTACCAACGGGTATTGGTTGGTATAGAAAAATATTTGTATTGCCCGATTCATTAAAAGGCAAGAGAATTGCTATTCAGTTTGACGGTGTTTATATGAATTCCAAAGTGTATATTAATGGACATTTTTTGGGACAATATCCTTATGGGTATTCAAGTTTTCAGTACGACTTGACTGAATTCATAAAGCCTGGTGAAAAAAATACTTTAGCCGTAAGGGTAGATAATTCACTTCAACCAGCATCACGCTGGTATGCGGGTTCTGGTATTTACAGAAATGTATGGTTGATAGCAACCCATCCAATTCATTTTGATAATTATGCGGGAATATTTGTTACTTATCCTTCGGTAAGTAAAGCGCAAGCAGTAGTTAAGCTGCAATATAAAATAATAGCCAACGCATTTAAAGAATCTGAATTTCATTGGTGGCGAAGAAATATAAGCGCCAACAAACGAATAACAAAAGAAGCAACAATTACCAGCACCCTTTTTAATGCTGATGGTGTTGAAGTAGCCAAAGAAACAACCAAAGAAATGATTGGTGATTTTAACGAGTATGATTTTACGCAAACTGTTGTACTTAAGCAACCCAAACTATGGTCAACAGATAGCCCATCTTTATACACCCTTAAAACCAAGTTGGTTTATGATGGCAATATAATGGATGATTACGCTACCAATATTGGCATAAGAAAAGTTGAATTCACGCCTGAAAAAGGGATGTTGATAAATGGTATTCCTGAAAAAATTAAAGGGGTTTGTCTTCACCAAGATGCGGGATCAATTGGCGTAGCGGTACCCATTGGTGTATGGCAGAGCCGACTAGAAAAGCTTAAACAAATGGGCTGTAATGCAATCCGTTTAAGTCACCACCCATTTGCACCTGCCTTTTATGATTTGTGTGATAAAATGGGCTTTTATATTATGGATGAAGCATTTGATGAATGGAATAAGGGATATCCTTGGGGTAGTACCGAGAATACGTATGGAAAAATGAAGTATAGTTATCACTTGTATTTTAACCAGTGGGCAGAAACAGATTTGAGGGCAATGATTCGTCGTGATCGCAATCATCCATCCGTAATTATGTACAGTATTGGCAACGAAATTCCCAATCAACGTACGCCAGATGGAACAGCACTGGCAAGAAAACTACAAAATATTTGTCACGAAGAAGACCCCACCCGCTTGGTTACATCTGCGGTAGATTTTATAGAAGATGCCAATGCAAATGGGTTTCTTTCGGTACTTGATATTGCAGGGTATAATTATATTGATAGGTATAATGGCAATGCTATGTATACTCCTGAAAGAGAAAAATATCCCAAGCGTTTGTTGTTGGGCACTGAAACCTTTCACCATACGGCAAACTGGCTTGCAGTGCGAGATCATGATTATGTAATTGGAGAGTTTGTATGGGTAGGGTATGATTATATGGGTGAATCGGGAGATTGGCCGAAGCGAGGTTGGGATGCAGGTATTATTGATATGAGTGGACATAGAAGGCCCGAATATTACTTACGAAAAAGTTATTGGTCAAAAGATCCCGTGGTTCATATAGCCATTGAAACCGCTAAATCTCCCGAAGGAGAGTGGCATCCACGTAAAGCCGTTTCACATTGGAACCACAATTGGAATGGCGATTATTTATTGCCCATTTATATTTATTCAAATTGTGATGAAGTTGAATTGAGTATTAATGATTCAATTATTGGTAAAAAAATAGTCGATAAAAATATATACTTCGCAAAGTGGGAGCTTCCCTACAAAGCAGGTAAAATAAAAGTCACTGGTTATATAAAGGGAAAAATAGCAACTTCACAACAATTGCTAACAGCAGGAATTGCCTCATCCATTCAACTTAAAACTGCTACAACAAAACTAAAAGCAAATGGGGAAGATATTGTAGTAGTTGATGTATTCATAACCGACCAAAACGGCACTATTGTTCCAGACGTACAACAAGAATTAACGATTGCCGTAACTGGCCCGGCCAAGCTTATTGGAATAGACAATGGCAGTCAATCCGATACTGCTGATTTGAAAGGAAATAAGCGAAAAACTTTTGAAGGGCATTTGTTGATTACCTTGCAGTCCACCGAAAAATTGGGTGATATAAAACTTGAAGTGAAGGGCAGCGACCTTCAATCAGCCATATTAAATAATATTATATCAGTAAGGTAGGCCTGTAGATTTTAATAGGCCAGTTTGTTTATTCAAAAGTTCTGCGTATAGATGTTGCACCAATCCGTCTGCCAAGCCAATTTTTGGTACATAAATTTCATCGGCCTCGGCCCATCTCATTACATTAATATAAATCTGTAGGGCGGGCACAATTACATCGGCTCTGTCTTCTCTGAGTTTATAAGTGTTAATCCTATCTTCCAATGAAAAGCTGGAAAGTTCTTTATAATAGTCTTTCAGCAATTCAATATTAAGTGGTTTCCCATCTTTCTTTTTGCTGAGTGAAAAAACTTTATTGATATTACCACCTGTGCCAATAGCAATCATTTTTTTATTGCCTTTTATCTTTGCTTTGATAAAGTCTTTCATTTCATTCCATTTATGGTCGTCAACCATATCTTTTAGTAAACGAATGGTGCCAATATTAAAAGATTGTTTAAAAGCCAGCTTTCCATCGGTAAGAAAGCTGAGCTCTGTACTACCACCGCCTACATCAATGTACAAGTAGCTATTGGCAGTATCCATATATTCTGCAATATGATTTTCATAAATAATAGCCGCTTCTAGGTCGCCACTAATGATTTCAATTTCTAAACCAGTTTCTAATTTTACTTTACGAATAATATCGGCTGAATTAGTAGCATCACGCATGGCGCTGGTGGCGCATACAATGGTATGAGTTACTTCATAGGCATTAATTAAGTGGTTATAAGCCTTCATGGTTTGAAGGATCATTCCTCTTTTCTCTTTAGATATTTCTCCTTTTTCAAAAACATCGAATCCGAGCCGCAATGGAACCCTAACTAGATTTAATTTATTGAATTGGGGTTCTCCGTTTTTGTTATTGGATATTTCCACAATCAATAATCTTGCTGCATTACTTCCTATATCAATGGCTGCTAACCGCACTGGATGTATTGTTTTTCTTGTACAGGTAATGGTAAGTCTCAATTTGTGATCTTACCTTCTTTTTTCCGGCGAAAGATACGTAGTTGTTATTTAAATCGCTATTGAGTATTCTGGCTTTTACATTGTCTCTTAATTGAATGTGGATAATATCAATTAATTCTTGTTTAATAATGGGGTCGTTAATAGGAACAGCGGCTTCTATTCTATGATTTAGGTTGCGCACCATCCAGTCAGCACTAGATATAAATACTTTTTCTTTACCTAAGTTGTGAAAAATAATTACTCGGGCGTGTTCTAAGTATTCATCTACAATACTAATGGCTTTTACGGGTTGTTTAATTTTTTTTCCTTCAATAACAGCGCAAAAAATACCCCTCACAATCATTTCAATTTTTACCCCTGCAGCACCTGCGGCGTGAAGCTTTTCAATTAGTTGTGCATCACTGAGTGAATTTACTTTTACAATAATGCCCGCAGGTTTACCCGCTTTTGCGTTTTTTATTTCTTGGTCAATCAATGCCAATAGTTGGGTGCGCATATTAACGGGACAAATCAATAATGTTTTACACATTTTTAATCCCTGCATTCCAAGTTTCCAGTTTTCTAGGTAGCGAAAGATTCTATTGATGTCCATCATAATACTTCTATTACTGGTAAGCAAGCAATGATCACCATATACTTTAGCCGTTTTTTCATTTAAGTTGCCAGTGCTTACAAAGCCATATTGTACAGATCGGGTGCCCTTCTTTTTGTTGATAATACATAGCTTAGCATGGATTTTCATTTTAGGAACCCCCAACAGAACAGTAACGCCTTCTTCTTCTAAAATTTTTTTCCATTCTAAATTTGCTTCCTCATCAAATCTTGCTTTTAATTCAAGCATTACAACCACTTGTTTTCCATTCCTTGAAGCATTAATAAGGGCATTGATAATTTTTGAATTACTAGCCAATCGATAGGCGGTAATTTTTATGGAACTTACCGTTGGATCCATAGCTGCTTCTCGTAATAAATCTATTAAAGGATCAAAAGCGTGGTATGGAAAATGTAGCATTACATCTTGCTTAAGAACAATATCAGTAACCCTTTGCGCGGTTTGCAATGCGGTAGGAATGAAAGAAGCACGACGGGCACTTTTGGTAGAAAAAACATCTGGGAAATCCATAAAATGCCTGAAGTTGTGAATCCTGCCTCCGGGTATAATATTACTTTTTCTATTAAGGCTTAATTTTCTAATGAGGTACTCGAGCAAGCCTGCGTCCATCTCTTTATCATATACAAAACGTACTGGTTTTCCTTTGCGTCTATTCTTAATTCCCTTTTCAATTTTCTCAGCGAAACTGGTGCTGATGTCATTATCTAGATCAATCTCGGCGTCTTTGGTTACCTTAAAAATATGTGATTCAAAAAATTCATAACCAAAATAGGAAAATATAACGGGCAGGTTAAACCTGATAACATCTTCTAAGAGTATGATTTGTTGCTCGGCAGTTTTGCTGGGTAAAATAATAAAGCGACCAATTGATTTTGCCGGTACTTCTATGAGTGCGTATTTTTGCTCATAGGCTGAATTTTTTTTGCGCATCACTACCCCAAGAAAAATACTTTTATCTCTCAAATAGGGGAGTTGAGGAAGACTTTCAATCATCAATGGGATAATATTGGTACGAACTTCTTCGTCAAAAAATTTTCTTACAAAATCTTGTTGTACTTTATTCAGTTGTTGCTCATTAATTAAAGTAATTTTTTCTTTCTTTAACTCTTTCAAAATACCTCCCCAAATTCTGTTGAATTCATTTTGTTGTTGCAAAACAGTGGTCTGTATTTGGTCAAGAATCTGCTGAGGGCCCTCCTCCATATACATTTCTAGCTTTTTTCTTTTCTCGGAAAATTCAATCATTCGTTTGAGGGTAGCAACCCGTACCCGAAAAAATTCATCAGAGTTATTAGAGAATATCCCCAAAAAACGAATGCGCTCTTTTAGTGGAACGGTTGGATCATTGGCTTCTTGGAGAACCCTAGCATTAAAGCTAAGCCAACTGATATCACGCTGAATTAAATTTTTTTTTGCCATCTGTCAAATATATGAAAGCAATAAAAAAATGAATGTTAAGTATTTTGTTGCTAAGAAAAACTAGATTTTATTTGCCGAATAATGCCAGTAGTAGAAAATCCGGTTACTATTGGGTTTATAACCACCCTACCACCATTGGCCAGCACTTCTTTGGCACCTGCAATTTGATCTACCGTGTAATCGCCGCCCTTAACTATTACATCGGGTAAGATAGATTTAATTAGTTCTAGTGGGGTTTGATCGTTAAAAACTACCACAGCATCAACAATAGATAAGTTGCTGAGCAGTAGGGCTCTACTGGTTTCTTTATTGATGGGGCGCTCTGGCCCCTTTAGTGCTTGCACGCTTTTATCGCTGTTAATTCCAACAATCAAGTAATCAGCTTCTTTGGCTGCTTGGGATAAGGAAAAAATATGCCCTTCATGTAAAATGTCAAAACAACCATTTGTAAATGCTACGGTTTTGTTGGTAATGCGCCAACAGGCCAGTTGTTTTAATAAATTTGAAAGGGTGAATATTTTTAGGGGAATGGTATTAATTGCTCTCATGGTGTATTTTTTTTTTATTATACCAAGGTAATAATCCTAAGCAACAGAAGCCTACTATCAATACTATTAAAAATTGAGCGAACCATTGCAGGGTGCCATTGGCAAATCCTATTTCAAAGGGGATATTGTTTTTTTCTAACACTTTTGCCATAAAAAAGGCATAAGCGCCAATTCCTCCTGGCGTGATAATCATACCGATACTGGCGAATGCCAGTGCAGATATGGCGGCTGGTAATTCCAAATGAGCAGTGCCCTTTGTAGCCATAAGGCCAATCCAAGTTCCAGCAATATACAATGCCCAAATAAGAAAACTATAAAGTATGAAATATCCTTTTTGTTCTAAGTTTCGAATGCTGTTTAGCCCCTCTATAATACCAGTTGTGATTTTTTTTATGAGTAATGAAATCCTGTTTTGCGGGTATCGTTTAATAATGAAAGCAAATAGCAGAATGAATAAAAAAACAATACCTATTGCTAAAATAACGCCAGAGAATGCGCTGAGCGTATTGAACCGATTGGAAAATAAGCTGTTAAAAATTTCTGACGCATAGTTGCCAATAATATCATATTGGGTAAGTAGTGCAATAATAAATACAATTCCTAATGAGATCACATCAAAAACTCGTTCCACCAATATAGTGCCTACTAGTTTTTCAGCAGGTACTTTTTCGTATTTTGAAAGTAGGGTACATTTTAAAACTTCACCCAGTCTGGGTACCGCAAGATTTGCCAAATAACCTATCATTACTGCAAAGAACACATTGGGTAAACTAGGTTTGAAGCCCAGGGGTTGCATTAAGATTTTCCAACGGAGTGCTCTTAGTAAATGGCTGGCACTTAAAATAAAAACAACGGGGAGCATAAGCCAGTAGTTGGCCGACTTTAGCGAAAGTTTAAAATCGTTCCATTTCTCAGCAGGAATTTGTTGAAGACTCCACCAAACAAGAAAAATTCCCAATCCCAAGAAGAGCAAGTATTGAAGCAATGACAACCCTTTTTTTTGCATATTCATTAAATGAGCCGTATTAGAATTTATTACTTACCGAAGTGTTTATTAGCTAAGTAAAGTTATGAGAAGCTAATTTTATAAGGCCAAAAATCAATAAAAATGAACTCGTTAAAGCTGGTTAATACTTTTGGTACAAATATATTGTTTTGTTGGGAAGAATGTGAAGGGGGGAGGAATTGGGTGCGTTTTATAGTTTTTTAATGAAAAAATAGCTTCTAAAGTGCTGATTATCATAGTAAAACCCCTTTCTATCTCTTTTTACCTATAGATTTCCTACCTTTGCAAACTTATTCAGGTTCAGGTTTTCTAAAACGATGTGTTCATGTCAATAAAAAAACGGATTTTATTCATAGCCACAGAAATGTCTCCCTACTTGGAGCTGACAGAGTTTGCGGAAGTGATTAATAAGTTGGCGATTAAAAGCAACGACAGCGGGTTGGAAGTGAGGTGCATTATGCCACGTTTTGGTGTGATTAATGAACGCAGGCATCGGCTGCATGAAGTAGTTAGATTGTCTGGTATTAATGTTACGGTTGACAATGATGACCATCCGTTACAAATTAAAGTGGCGTCGTTACCCAATGCCCGGTTACAAGTTTATTTTCTTGAAAACGAAGACTTTTTTAAACGAAAGCAAATTTTTCATGATGAATCGGAGCAGTGGTTTGAGGATAATGACCTTAGAACTGTATTTTTCTGCAAGGGAGCATTGGAAACTGTAAAGAAGTTTGGATGGCCTCCTGATATTATTCATTGCAGTGGTTGGATGTCTGGATTAATACCTGCATATATTAAAACGGCATACAAGAAAGAGCCTGTTTTTGGGAATAGCAAAGTGGTATTTACAATAGGGCAAAATACCTTCGAAGAAAATCTGGGGGATGCTTTCATGAAACGTGCAGTAATTAATGCAAACGTAAAGGAAAAAGATCTTGAAGTTTTTAAAGAGGGCAACAATACGGCTTTTTTTAGAGGAGGCGCACATTTTGCTGATGCCATATCTTTTGGATCGGATATGGTAGAAAAAAAATTAGTAGATGAGTTCTCAAAAGTTAAGGGGAAAAAAGTAGTTCCCTTTAAAGGTTGGGATTCTGATTTAACAGAGTATTTAGAATTGTACAACGACCTTGCAGGCAAGTAATTTCCATAACATGTTATTTAATTTTCAACTGCGTAAAACGCATTTTTTCACACTTATTTTTTTGATGGTTACGGCATCATGCACGCGAATTACTTCTACCGAATTAGGCAGTGGGCTGATTCCAGCTGTTGATGGTGTTAATACGCTGGATACTGTAATGGAAGTAATTACTGATAGCTTTGAAGAAACAGATACTACACGCATATATCGAACAAACAAAGTAATAATAGGAGCTATTACCAATGATCCCATTTTTGGCAAAACAACTGCTTCTGTAAATTTTGAACTATATCCTAGTTCTTTTCCCTTTGCTATACCAGGTACAAAAGACAGTGTAGTGGTTGATTCGGCTGTGCTCATACTTAGTTACAAAGGGATGTATGGCGATTCAATGCAACCGCTAAGGCTTCGGGTTGAAGAAATAAGCGGGAATACCCCTTTGAATCCATTAAGGGCTTATCCGGTGAATCATCCAAATGTGAATATAATAAATACAGTAGGGAGTCTCGCCAGTCCACTTGATTTAAATATTCGAACCATCAAAGACTCAGTAAAAAATAGGTATGAAAAAGCTACCAATCAAATCCGAATTAAATTGCGTCAAGATATTGCCAAGAGATTTATTAAAGACTACGATTCTACCAATGCTTATCGGAATGATAGCGCATTCAGGTCTTATTTTGCAGGATTCTCTGTAAAAGTTGATGCGGTTAATCCCGCCAATGCTTTGTTGTATTTAAACTTACAAGACACCAACACCAAACTGGCACTCTACTATAATTCAAGTACAACAGGAGCTACGGTAAGAGATACCAATGTTATTTATTTTAGGTTTAGCCCGATTGTTAGCGGGATGGCAAATTTTGTAACTCGAAATAGATCGGGCGCAGAAATAAATTCAAGGTTAACAACCACTGCAAAACCTGATTCTTTGGTTTATGTTCAGGCAGATCCGGGTACTTATGTGAGGGTGAGAATTCCTAATTTAGGAAAGTTAAGTAATAGAATTATTCACCGTGCTGAGCTGATTGCTGAGCAAGTGCCGGATGATAATCACTTATTCACTTTTGATCGTTATTTTGAAGTGCCTAGAATTTTGCTTTTGAGCATTTATGATTCGGTTAATAAAAGAAAGCGCAGTATCCCGAACGATTATATAATTGATGAGTCAGGCAATATCAATCTACTTACTTTTGGAGGATTTGCTAGTATAAAGTCGGTGCCCGGTTATGATAGGTTGGTAAGCTATAATTTCAACTTAAGTAGATATGTGCAGGGAATTGTTACAAGAAAAGACAGTTCTTATACACTTAGGTTGTCTGCACCTTCTAATGATTCACTCAGCTATTTCCCCCCTTATCCCAATAATTTATTTACAAAAATGGCGTACTTAAATGCTGCTCAGGGGAATGAAACAGGTTCGGGACGGGTAAGACTGGGCGGAGGTAGCCATTCGCGTTTCAGAATGCGACTTAGAATTGTTTATTCAAGAATATAGCTATTATTAAAGAATACAATATATTTGCTTCTCTAACATTAAAACACAACTCAATGCCCTATTTATTTACATCTGAGAGCGTATCGGAAGGACATCCGGACAAAGTAGCCGACCAGATTTCTGATGCCTTAATTGACAATTTTTTAGCCTTTGATGCACAGTCAAAAGTAGCTTGTGAAACCTTAGTAACTACAGGTCAAGTTGTATTGGCTGGAGAAGTAAAATCTAAAGCTTATTTAGATGTACAAGAGATAGCTCGTGGCGTTATTCGCAAGATTGGATATACCAAGAGTGAGTATATGTTTGAAGCCAATAGTTGTGGTATATTATCGGCTATTCATGAGCAGAGTGCCGATATTAATCAAGGGGTAGATCGAAAGAAAAAAGAAGAGCAGGGTGCTGGTGATCAAGGTATGATGTTTGGCTATGCCAGCAATGAAACGGATGACTATATGCCATTGGCGTTGGATTTGGCGCATAAAATTTTGATTGAATTAGCGGCTTTAAGAAGAGAAAATAAAGCCATCAAGTATTTAAGACCCGATGCTAAAAGTCAGGTTACATTGGAGTACGATGACAATAACCGTCCCGTAAGAATTGATGCCATTGTGGTATCAACCCAGCACGATGATTTTGATACGGAAGCTAAAATGTTGGCTAAAATTAAGGCAGACATAATTAATATCTTGATACCTAGGGTGAAAGCAAAGTACAAGAAATACGCAAAATTATTTAACAACAATATTAAATATCATATTAATCCTACTGGTAAGTTTGTAATAGGCGGGCCCCATGGTGATACGGGATTAACAGGTAGAAAAATAATTGTAGATACCTATGGTGGCAAAGGCGCACACGGTGGTGGTGCATTCAGCGGTAAGGATCCAAGTAAGGTAGATCGTTCAGCAGCTTATGCAACGCGCCATATAGCTAAGAACTTGGTTGCCGCAGGTGTTGCTGATGAAATTTTGGTACAAGTATCTTATGCTATTGGGGTAGCCCAGCCTACTTCTATCAACGTAAATACCTATGGTACTGCTAAGGTTGAGATGTCTGATGGACAAATAGCTAAGATTGTTGAAGGCGTATTTGATATGCGTCCCTACTTTATTGAGCAGCGCTTGAAACTCCGTAATCCAATGTATAGTGAAACGGCGGCATATGGGCATATGGGTAGAAAGAATGAGATAGTAACTAAAACATTCAAAACACCCGATGGCAAAGAAAAGAAAGTAAAAGTAGAGCTATTTACTTGGGAGAAGTTAGATTATATTACCAAGGTTAAGAAAGCTTTTGGTTTGAAATAGGATGGAATTTTTATGATAAAGCGCCCCAAAGAAATTTGGGGCGCTTTATCATTTTGGAATGCTGTACTGACCAATTACCCATTATTTTTTTTTCTACAGGTCTACTTAAGCTTTGAATCATTGTGGATGAAAATATTTGCAGTGCTATTAGGAGTTGAATAACCGGGTGCAGAAGTCATTCCCAATATTTTCCACTCTTGATTCACCAGTTTAAAGGTTCTGCTTTCAAGAAGTGTTTTTGTTTTGCCATCGGGCATCCTATGTTTTTTTTGGTACCTAATATAAGCGAGGCTATCAGATAATTCAACCTGAAAATCATCTATTGTATCAAGCTGTAACAAACTGTCAGAATCGGGCACAGGATTTTCTTTCATCCAGTTACCAACAAATTGGTTCAAATCATTCCAACCAGTAGCTCTTAGGGTAATATCATCTTCCACACAAATCCAGTAAACAGAATTGGAATGAACAAAATGCTTACTCCAAGCTTGTAGGTCTTTTTTGTAAAAGTCTAGATTTTCTTGCTTTGCAATGGATTTGAAATTTTCCACTTTGGTTTTTGTGTCATCTGCCGTTTTAGGCTGACTTTTTGAGTTGCAACTGATTAGTAAAATACTTAAAACATACCATGTACCAAAGCTGTTGAATTTCATAAATTTCGTTTTTTAGATAAAACCATTTTTAATACTTCTTGTACAATCCATTATATTTATTGTTGTAAAGTGTGTAAGGTTTACTGTGTTTTTTTTTGAATGATAGCACACAAATATTTTTTAGATAAATGAATAAAGCACGCAAGCTATGGAACAAAACCCGTGGAAAATAGAGCAGGAACAGCTTGTATACCAAAATAAATGGATTAGCCTTACAGAGTATAAGGTGATAAATCCAGGAGGCGGCAAAGGCATTTACGGAAAAGTACATTTTAAAAATATAGCGGTGGGCGTATTTGTGTTAGATGAAGCATTAAACACGTATTTGGTAGGTCAATTTCGCTTTGTATTAAACCAATATAGCTGGGAAATGCCAGAAGGGGGCGGAATATTGGGAACCGACCCATTGGAAAGTGCGAAACGAGAATTATTGGAAGAAACCGGGCTGATCGCTTCTTCTTGGAGCCCTCTGTTTAAAATGCACTTATCTAACTCAGTAAGTGATGAGCTAGGAATCGTTTACCTAGCAAGGGAATTGCAGCAAGGGCAAGCAGCACCCGAAGAGACTGAACAACTAGTGGTAAAAAAAATAGCCTTTGCCGAAGTAGTAAATATGGTTGAGAATGGAGAAATTACTGACTCCATGACGGTAGCTGCTATTTTTAAAGTTCAACTCTTATTGCTGGAAGGGAAATTGAAATAATATATTTGTATATGGCACTGAAAAAAAACTCCTTAATCATAGGAAGGCAGCCTTTAATAGAAGCACTTAATGCTGGTAGGGCAATCGATAAAATTTTATTGCAAAAAAATGCAAATGGTGAAGTAATACAGTCAATTCGTGCCCTCTCTCGAGAGTACAATATTCCCATACAAGTAGTACCAGTTGAGAAGTTAAACGGATTAAGTAGAGCCAACCACCAAGGAGTAATTGCGATAGCTGCACTTGTTCAATACTTAGATCTGCAGCAAGTAATAGATCATATTGTATCTGCGGGTGATACCCCTTTGTTCTTACTGTTAGATGGGGTAACTGATGTGAGAAATATTGGTGCCATTGCGCGAACTGCTGTTTGTTGCGGAGCACAAGCTATTATTATTCCCGATAAGGGTGTAGGTGCTTTAAATGAAGAAGCAATGAAAAGCAGCGCAGGAGCTTTAGAAAAAATACATATTTGCAGGGTAAATAGTCTGTTAAAAGCAGTGGACGATTTACACTTGAATGGGATAGCTGTTTTTACCAGCGAAATGCGCGCAGAAAAAAATGTATTTGAACTCAACTTTACACACCCTTGCTGTATTATTATGGGCGATGAGGGTAGGGGTGTTCAACCGCATTTGGCAAAGTCAGCCGATGCATTTTTTAAAATTCCAATGGCTGTAAAATTTGACTCACTTAATGTATCCGTAGCTTGTGGAATTACGCTGTATGAAGCCATGAAGCAAAGGATGCAGTAGTTATTGAATAAAAATTTTTACCATGAAATTTCACTCCGAATTTGCCATAAAAAAAATGGAGCAACCCATTACGCACCATCACTCCATTTTATTAATTGGGTCTTGTTTTACCGAAAATATTGGTGCGTTGCTCAGCCATTCTAAGTTTAAAGTTTTGGAGAATCCAAGTGGAATTTTATTTAATCCAATAAGTGTTGTGGATGCGCTTAGAATGTATATCCACAGAGAATTAATCACTGCTAATAGTCTCTTTACATGTAATGAATGCTGGCATAGTTGGCGCCACCATAGCCGATACTCTGGTATTACTGCAAATGAGGCTGTTCAAAAAATAAACCAATCAACCCAAGCGGCACACCAATACTTAAAGCAGGCAGATTATTTATTCATAACACTGGGCTCTTCATGGGTGTATCAATTAACCAACAAAGCAGTAGGTGCTAGTGTGGGAACTACCGTAGCCAACAATCACAAAGCCCCTTCAAATTGGTTTGAAAAAAAGTTATTATGCTCCAACGAAATCATTGATTTGTTTAAAGGGCTATTAGAGGAACTATGCGCGTTTAATCCACATTTGCAGGTGATTTTTACCATCAGTCCCGTTCGCCATTTACGCGAAGGTATGATTGAAAACAACCGGAGTAAAGCTGCCTTAATTCAAGCAGTTCATACACTTGTTGAGGACAATGAGCATCTGTATTATTTTCCGGCCTATGAACTGGTGATAGATGATTTGCGCGATTATCGTTTTTATTCAGAAGATTTGGTGCATCCAAATTATCATGCCACACAATATGTATGGGAGAAGTTTATCCTTGCATGCATACATGCGGATACCCAAAAATTGTTACCTAAAATTAGTGAAATTAATTTAGCCTATCAACATTTACCTTTTAATGCTGCAACCCAATTACATCAAGCATTTTTAAAGAAATATGAAGTCATCACTAGCCAATTAATGGAGCAACACCCAGAGATTAATTTTGAAAAAACCTTGACTTATTTTAAAACAGGAGTTAAAAATTAGGAGGGGCAATAAAAGCTTCTTCTAGGGTTAAGAGTTTACAAAGATTGGCCATTTCTTCTTTATGTAAAAACTTTTCAAGAGCGTATTTGTGCATCAAACCAGTTAAAATTAGTATGGTTCTTCCGCTATTTGCGTATAGCTCACGAGCAATTTTATGGCATATACCTGCATTTCTTTCTTCCCAAAAATTAGTATGCGATTGAAACCAATTGCCAAAAGGCTGTAGGTCATTGTATTGTTGGGTAATTTGTTTAATAATCGTTTTCTCTAATGATATTATTTGATAAATTGTATCTGAGAGTGTATTTCTATTCATCACTTCAATACTACTATCTAGATAGCTTAGAAACGCATTATTTAAATTGCTGTACTGATTAAATTGGTCTGCATCTGAGATACTTAGTTTGTGCTCAACACTTAGTTTATTAAGTGCTTCTATGTGTAGCTTTTCCATTGTACTTGTATAAGTGATATAGTTTTTCCTATTCGGAATGTAAATATCAAAAGGGGCAATACATACTGTTTTTTTTTGAGCTTTATATTTTCTAGCGGCTCTATATTCTATGGGGTTATGCCATATACCTAAAAATTCTGCTGTTCTAGCACCCCTTACTGGAGTGATACTGCAATCTTTAATTATAGTAGAATCAAATTCTAATAAAATAATATCAGGGTTAATTTTTTTTAAAATGGATAGCAAGCTTTTAGCAGTGAGTTTCTTATTCCCATTGTGTTTTGTGCCCAATATCACCACACGATTGGGACTGGGACTGGGCTGCGACATACAAAGCTTGATTTGTAAAATCCCCAAAATCACTATAATTAAACACTTATTTATCATCACATTTAAAAAAGAGTTTGTACACCATGGGCAATCTTAAATTCGTGTTGTAAAAGCCATTTTTTTCTCCACATACTACCTGAATAGCCAACCAATGTTCTATCACTTCCAATTACTCGATGGCAGGGAACAATAATAGCAATATTATTTTTCCCATTGGTTGAAGCAGCAGCTCTAATAACTTTAGGGTCCCCTAATTTTTTAGCCAAATCCATATAGCTAATAGTTCTACCGTAATCTATACTCATTAGTTCGCTCCAAACTTTAAGCTGAAATTCAGTTCCTTGTTGGTGAACGGGCAACTCAAATTTTTTTCTTTTTCCATAAAAGTATTCAATCAATTGCTCCGTACATATATGCATCAGATCTGTTATGCCTGGCAGCCCATTAATGAGTTGGTCTTTATTGTCTACAAAACTAAGTTCCCCTATATAGTTTTCGGTTCCCCCAATTTTCAACATCCCAATCGGGCTTTCATAATAGGTATAGTGCAGTTCACTCATTTGTTAGGCTACTTCAGTGGAGAATAAATATACTGAACTAATATGATTCTACTTTATTTTCTAATAGATTCTAAGCGTAAGTATAAAATATTTACGCCAACAAGTCTGCCAGTTGAAGCAGCTCCACACGTTTGTATGCATTAGGAGGATTGTTGAAGCATTTTGCAATTTCTTCCAACAATTGTTGAATAATTTTTTTGGAAGAGACGGGTTTGAAATATTTGTTGCTTGGTGTTACATTAGATTTTTTAAAATATTGTTCTATGTCTTTTTGTGAAAATGCTTGCCCGTTGGTTGCGTCTACATAAAAGTGTATTCCATCTTGATGGTCGCCTTGATAAGTTTGATAGTCAAAATCTGACTGGTAAAACGCAATAATACTTTGCTTTGGAATATTGATTACCCTTGCATGAATATCTAATTTTTCACATAGAATTTGGTAAATCATACCATTGGCTATTGAATTGCCTTTTTTGTTTTCCAATACTTTGTGTAAAAAAAACTCATCTGCATTATTGTAATTCACTTCTACCCCATTGAGCCTGTAATAATTGTATAAGATACTTGTTAAAACATTTGCTTGTTCTAAGGGAGTAAGAAAACTGTTGAGTTCAAGCCAAATATTTCGCTTTATTTTTTCAATATCTTGTAAAATAGGGGCAGTTTGTAAGTCGGGATACTGGAATTTAGAAACCAATAGAGCACCAAAGAGTAAGTCGTTGAAAGGGCTGTTCTTCCATTCAATAAAATCAGCTACCAAATCGGTATAATGCAGGCGATGAATAATTAGTTCAATTCTTTCTTGAATGGCTTCATTTGGTGTAGTTTCCCAAAGCTGTTCAAGGTTAGGAATAATCGGTTTGCCATATTCCACAATCTTATCTGTAACGGTAGTGTAAACTTCCTCATCTGGGTCGTCAATTAGCGTAAACAGGGCATTTAATTCTTTGGTCTCCTGCATTTTTTGGGATTAATCTAACCCAAACTAAATTATTTTTTTTTAGATTATCCCTGATAAGTTATTCCCTGTTTGTGGATATATCTATATTTTTTTACATAATAAATTCAACAGATCCTCGTTTCCAGCCGTTTTACAAGTTAAATTTTTGTATTTATAGTTGTTAGTCCCTCTGATGGACTAACTTGCAAACATTATAAATTTTAATGCATGAACACATTTGTAATGCCAAAATTCCCCTCCGTAAAGCAATCGCTTCACTTGGAGCTTAAAAATAGGGTTCAGAATTATTTTGATGAGCGCGGAATTGAAGCAACGGGTACTCCCAAACTGTTTACAAAAGCAATTGTTATGGTAATTGCGTTTATTGCGGTGTACACATTTCTGGTATTTTTCACGCCTGTTTGGTACCTTTCTATTCTTGGATGTTTAGTGCTGGGGGGGCTGGTTGCGGGTATTGGATTTAATGTGATGCACGATGGAAGCCACGGAAGTTTTAGTAATAATAGATGGGTTAATCGGGTTGCTGCTTCCTCAATAAGCTTGTTAGGAGCCAATCATTTTATGTGGAATATGAAGCACAACATGATTCACCACAGCTTTACTAATGTTGATGGAGTAGATGATGATATTGAAGTTGGTGTTTTGATGAGAATGGCGCCTACCCAAAAAAAATATGCTGCTCACCGCTTTCAGCATGTATATTTTTGGGTACTGTATATGTTGCTTTATGTTTTTTGGATATTTTTTACAGATTATAAAAAGTATTTCACTCAGAAAATAGGAAATGTTCCATTAAAAAAGATGTTGCTCAAAGATCATATTGAATTTTGGGGCGTTAAAATTTATCATGCTGCCGTTTTCATTGTTATTCCAGTTGTAATTGTTGGATGGATTAACTGGATGATTGGGTTTATAACCATGAGTTTTTTTGCAGGATTTATTCTTAGCATAGTATTTCAGTTAGCGCATACGGTAGAACATACGGCTTTTCCTGTTGCTGATATTGAAACACATAAACTACCAGACGAATATGCGGCTCACCAAATAAAAACAACGGCTAATTTTGCTACAAAGAACAAGTTGATAAGCTGGTTAGTAGGTGGGTTGAATTTCCAAATTGAACACCATCTTTTCCCTAAAATTTCACATGTGCATTATCCCGCTATAAGCGAAATTGTGCGCACTATATGCAATGAACACCAGTTACAGTATATTGAGTATCCTACTATGCGTAAAGCAGTAGCAGCCCATGTAAGATTCTTACGTGATATGGGGAAGTACTAATAGACGGGTGAATTTAGCTTTTTTTGGTGCTTGTTTTCTGAACGGTCTTTTTTGTAACGATTTTCTTTGTTCCTGCTTTCTTAGCAGGTGCTTTCGTTTTTTTGCTAAAAGCACCTGGTATTTGGGCCTCAATCAGCTTTTTTACTAGGTCTAGTTCTAGTACTTCTAAGCTTTCAGGGGTATATTTTGTACCATCTTCTTGCCGCCCTAGCTTTAGCATTTTTTTCTGGAAACGTATAAAAGGTCCCCACCTTCCATTTTCTATGGAAATTTTTTCAGAAGGCCATTGCTTTATGAAGCGGTTGGCTTCTTTTTCCATTTTTTTCTCAATTAGCTCATTGATCTCTTGGTGGGTTAATGAGTCAAAATTATAGGCTTTTGGTATATTTATATAAAGTTCATTCCACTTAATAAAGGGACCGAATCTACCCTTGCCTTTGGTAACCGGCAATTCATCAAAGAATGCTATGGGAGCATCGGCTTGTTGCTTCTCTTTCAACAAAATTATAGCCCTATCTAGCTCTAACGCGTGAAGGTCTTCGCCTTTTGGGATGGAGATAAATTGCTCTCCAAGTTTTATATAAGGGCCATATCTACCAATATTAACCGAAAGTTCTAATCCATCATGCTCACCTAAAATTCTTGGTAGTGAAAACAATTCCATAGCTTCCTCCATACTAATGGTTTCAATACTTTGCGACTGCTTAAGTTTGGCAAACCGGGGTTTTTCTGTTTCGTCACTAGTTTCTCCAATTTGTACCATGGGGCCGTATCTTCCCATTCTCGCAATTACCTTTTTACCACTTACTTCATCATATCCTAATTCTCTTTCGCCTTTGGCTCGCTCAGCATTTTCTAAAGTATGTTCTATGGTGGTATGAAAAGGCTTGTAGAATCCATCAATCATATTACTCCATTTCAACTTGCCACCAGCTATCTCATCGAATTCGGCTTCAATTTTGGCGGTAAATCCAAAATCCATTACTTTATTAAAATGCTGTTTTAAAAAATCGGTCACCACCATACCTAAATCTGTTGGAAAAAGTTTGCTTTTTTCAGCGCCGGTATTTTCCTGTATAATTTCTTTCTCAATTTCATTCTTAGTAGTAAGCGTTAAAATGGTTACTGCTCTTTTAACACCTTCCTTATCTCTCTTCTCTACATAATTTCGCTTCATAATGGTAGAGATGGTAGGCGCATAGGTGGAGGGGCGACCAATTCCCAGTTCCTCAAGTTTTTTTACCAAAGCGGCTTCTGTATATCTTGCTGCCGAGCGACTGAATTTTTCAGAAGCATTCATTTGCACAAAACTGAGTAGATTCCCTATTTTAAGCGGCGGTAAAATTCCCTCATTTGCATCCTCATCTTCTTCATCTTTGCCTTCCATATACACTTTTAAAAATCCATCAAACTGCATTACTTCACCACTGGCAGTTAGCTGATCTTGAATGGTACTTATATTGATTTTAGCGATTGTTTTTTCAAAAGCAGCATCACTCATTTGTGAAGCAATGGTTCTTTTCCAAATCAATTCATAAAGTCGCTTTGTTTCATCATCATCAGAAGTGTGATTAGCCATATAGGTTGGTCGAATGGCTTCGTGCGCTTCTTGTGCGTTTTCGTTTTTATTTTTAAACTTACGTGGCTGGTGATATTTACTGCCGTAGCTACTATTGATTTCTTTGCTGATATCTTCTAAAGCTGTTTCACTCAGGTTAATACTGTCAGTACGCATATAAGTGATCTTTCCACTTTCATATAATTTTTGCGCAATAAGCATTGTTTTACTCACACTATATCCCATTTTACGCGAAGCTTCTTGCTGAAGGGTAGATGTGGTAAACGGAGCGGCAGGGGTTCTTTTGGCTGGCTTTACTTGTATGTCTGCCACCGTATAGTTTGCACGCATGCAACCCGTTAAAAAAGATTCGGCTTCTTTAATTGTGCTAATTTTTAACGGGCCATCTGCTTTAAAATTTACAGGTTTACCATTTATATCCAGCGCATTAAAAATGGCTTCAATTTTAAAGGAAGGTTCAGGAATAAATTGGTTTATCTCTCGCTCTCTTTCTACAATTAGCCGAACGGCTACACTTTGAACGCGACCAGCGCTGAGGCTTCTCTGCATTCCAATTTTACGCCATAGTACGGGACTCAGTTCAAATCCTACCAAACGATCTAGCACCCTTCTAGCTTGTTGGGCATTTACCAAGTTCATATTAATGATACGTGGGTTATTAACCGCCTTTTTAATGGCGGGTGCGGTAATTTCATGAAATACAATTCGTTTGGTTACTGCAGGGTCTAGTCCTAATACTTCCGCAAGATGCCAACTGATGCTTTCACCCTCCCGATCCTCATCCGATGCTAGCCAAACTTCACTGGCTTTATTGGCCAATAATTTAAGTTCTTTAACTACTTTTAGTTTTTCTTCGGGAACTTTGTAGCGGGGTTGATAATCGTTATTTAGGTCAATACCCATATCGTCTTTTTCTAGGTCGCGAATATGGCCATAACAGCTTCTAACTTCAAAGTCTTTGCCTAGAATTTTTTCAATGGTTTTTGCTTTAGCGGGTGACTCAACAATCAATAAATTTTTAGCCATGTATAAAACCGTTTCAACGGTATTTTCTTCAATTTAAAATACAATAAACTTCATACTTTGAAGTGTAAAAATAAGGGTTAGCTTAGTTTTCAATGATGCAATATTAATGGAAACCTACAAATCATAAAAAAATGGACTGTTAGGATAGGGTTATATATTCAACAATATGTTTTTGTACCTGAGGGTCTAAATAGATTTTATTATGACCTAACCCATTGGTTACCAAGAATTCAGTTCCTGGGATATTATCATTTAGTAAGGCTTTTATATCTTGAAAACTGCAAATTTTATCGTCTTGGTCGTGCACCCATAAAACCGAGGAACTAAGGGTTTTGATTATCCGAGCAACTGAAAAAAAAGCATAAGAATTACCTGTAAGTTCAAAAATATACTGCTCAAAGTCTTGAATTATTTCCTTACTAGCGGGAATTACGGCAAAAAAATTGGCAACCGCTGCACTAGTTTCTGTTAGCGGCGCAATAAGAATTAGTTTTCGATTTTCTGCATTTGGCAATGATTCAAGTGCAAGTGCTGCGGCAAGGCCTCCAAAAGAATGTGCAATAAAAGCATAAAAATTTCCAAATACCTGCTCGGCTTGCAATATCATTTCTTTATACTCAAGAACATGAGTTCTTTTGCCATCACTTCTTCCATGAGCTGGTGCATCAAAAGCAACCACTTCTATTCCTCGGTTAATTAAAGGGGATACAAATCCTTCAAATTTATAAGCACAACTTCCAAACCCGTGTAGGAGTAAGACTTTTTTAGGGTTGAGCAAAGGCGACTTCCATCTATTTCCCCTGATGGTTAAACCATAAAGCTCAATAGTAATTGGTTCCGAAGATTCAAAAATAGCGGGTCTGAGTTTTTGCATACGCATTGTGAATGGAGTACAGAATGCGTTAAAAGCAATAATGGTAGCTTTTCTTATAGAGAAGAAACCTACTAAACGCAGTTTGTAGGTATAGTATTGAATAATGACCCGCTGCCATAAACTCATTTTCATAGCTCAAATATATCAATTTGATCTTGGGATATTGAATAAATAAAAACTCCTGAAAATTTTCAGGAGTTTTTAAAAGCGATTTTAACTATTTAGTAAAGAGTAAGGAGTTGCTCCTATACCCACTGGCCGTATTTGTGTTCCAATCTCTATAGTCTCTACCTCCAGACGCTGCCCAGCCAAAGAATTTCAAATAAGCATTTCCGATGGATTGCTGTTCAACTGGATATACAAAATTGTCCATAAAATTTAGTGCCCAAGGATAGTTCTGCTTGGTAACAAAATAAATATTACTAGCGGGAGTAGTGTTGTCAACTCCTTTGCCAAACTGTGTTCTATCAATTAAATCGGTAGGTAGCATGCCCGGAAGGTGAACTTCAAATCCTCTTTTCTTATCGCAAATAATAAAGGGATTAAATGGAGCAGCACCAAAGCTAGCATTACTAATGGGTGAAGCCAATGCAATGGTTAATCGAACGGTATCACCCGTTACTTTGGCCAAGCTCATATCAGTATTAATCATTGGAGAAGCCGCAGAAACAGGTCTGATAAGCGACCTACAATTATCAAAAGGCACAATTACGGCATTGGTTTGACTAGCTTCGGTTCCATTTGCATTGAGTCTGATATAATTATCTGTATGTCTGTAACCCGTTACGCTTTGAATTTTATTAGCAGCAAAAGGTAATTGAACCCCAAAACCATTTTGGAAAGTGGCGCCACTTGCAATGGGTGCAAAACTTCCGTACAAATCAACTACTTCATTACTACCACTAGAAACCCATTTGTATTGATATTTAACCACTAAATCATTTAAGTCGTAATCACCAGAAACAGGCCATTGGTCTTCAAAAGCTATGCTTGCCCAAGTGGTTTTGCTGGGGTAGTAATTGGTGTATGCTCTCCTAGAATCGTTAGGAAACTCATCAAGCAAATCGGTAACCATTTCAGCCTCAATAGCATCATTTGGTTCCATTACAGTGGGGCGACCATCTGCATCATAAGGAGATAAATAGCTGAACACTGTATTAGTGGTTACTCCGTTAATGGTTGCGTTGCCTCTAACTCCATTACTATTGCTGCGAACATAGTTTCTCTCAGCAGCGGGATTAGCCACACTCATTGATCCCACAATGGCACCTGTAAACGTTTTACTTCCGCCAATAGTACCTGTAATAGAATTATTGGTAATTACTGCCTTTGCATTTTTAATCAATCCAATATATTTGGGGTCAATTATTAATGTGTCTATGGCAGCAGGAACACTAATATTAGCAATAAAGCGGCCACTTGCATCGGAAAATCCTGTAAAAATTTTGTCGCCCAATACCCCTTTACTTTTAATGGTATAAACGCTCAAAGGAACTCCTTTTAACGGTTGGTTGGTATTGGTTTGAACTGTAATATTTACGGCTACTGTTTTGGATGTCACAAATGCAAATCCATCTGGAGCAATTTTTTCAAGTGGGGTTCCCTGTTGTAGGTCTTGTTCAATTTTTTTCTGACAAGCAAAAAAAGCTAGAGACGATATTAGAACCAGCGTCAATAGTGAGTTTAAGGTTAATGGTAAGCGGTTGTTTTTCATTTTGTGATTATTATTATGATGTAAAATTGTGATTCTATAATTAAACGAACAATACCGAATTGTTTGTATTTTAAAAAAATGCGGAATTAAGTTTTAAAATGAAAGTAGTTTTTGCATTACAAGCCCAAAGAATTATCCCTAAAATGAGAATAATTATTAAGAAACGAATAATCTGCTTTGATTTAAAATTTGTCATCGAATTATATAGTGCCATTTTTGTACCAGACGTAAATAAGTCTGTATATTATTGATAATCAACATAATATAATTTCACTCTCACCTTAAAATTATCTTCTATTGGGATGAGTTTCCCATTTTGGGAGTATTCAAAGTCCCTTTTATCACCTATTTAATAGTTTTGGCGGGGGAATACAAGTATTTAAAATACTTTTGCAGCGCAAACCATAAAAAATGTACACAGTATATATAGATTTTGAGCAAAAAGGATTGGAAAAGCAAGTGATATCTAATATTGAAGCAGATCAGAGTATTTTAGAAGTATGCTTGAATCATGGAATTGAACTTCACCATAATTGTGGAGCAGTTTGTGCTTGCAGCACCTGTCACGTTTATATTAATAAAGGAGCAGAATGTATTGCCGAGCTAAGTGATAGAGAAGAAGATTTTATTGATAGGGCTGTGAATCCACGAATCAATTCTCGATTGGGTTGTCAGTGCGTATTAGAACCGGGATCTGGGGAGATCCATATTTTATTGCCCGATCAAACACAATTTCTAGGTGAATAATTCATCTTAAAGCAAAAACACAATTATGAACCACTTTGAACCTCCCATTTATTGGAACGATCATGAAGATATTGCCATGAAACTTTATGAGCGTTTTGGAAATGATTTTACGGAAGCAAAAATCTACCGCATAAGGTTTACCGATTTATTAAATTGGATTTTAGAAATTCCAAGATTTGAAGGTACAAAGGATCAAAGTACAGAAGGGCATCTTGAAATGATACAAAGTGCTTGGGTGTACGAATGGAGAGATAACCAGTAATTTGTGTAAACTAATTTTAATATGCTTGCGCAACTGAAAAATATATTAGTGTTTGTTTTAGACGTTGATGGGGTTTTAACAGACGGTACATTATTGGTAATGCCTAATGGGGTATTGATTAGGAAAATGAATATCAAAGATGGATACGCCCTTCAACTGGCTATATTATCAATGATTATTTCGATCAAAATATTGATGAGATTAATAAGCCAGAAAAAATGGTGGTTAATCGCATTATAAAAAGGCGTTGGGTTATTTTCTGGCATTTATTATTAAGTATGGCAGGGCTATTTATTACCATGCTGGCTTTGCCCATGGCAGGTTTTTGGCACTTGGTTCTTGCGAATATGCTCGCCATTATTGCATTGTGGTTTTATTCAACCAATTTAAAAAAACAATTTCTGATTGGTAATATACTCATCTCACTGCTCACATCTTGGGTTTTATTCATATTGTTTTTTTCAAAATACCCCCTTAATTTACAGGAACTAATGCACGTAGAGCACCAGCGGGTTCGATTTTTTAGGCTCACCATTTTATATGCTGCCTTCGCATTTATTATTTCATTAATTAGGGAGGTAGTAAAAGATATGGAAGATATGGAAGGGGATAGAAAATATGGGTGTAGAACCCTCCCTATTGTATGGGGTATTCAAGCTACTAAAGTATTTGTAGCAGTCTGGATAGTAGTACTGATAGGCTTGTTACTCGCCCTTCAAATATATGCGCTAGGAATGGGGTGGTGGCAAAGCGCCTTGTATTGTGTATTATTAATTGTTATTCCACTTATTGTAGTACTTAAAAAATTATTCAGTGCCGCTTCTCCAAAAGAGTATCACCAAATGAGTAACCTCATTAAAATAGTTATGTTTACGGGTATCTTATCTATGTTTTTTTTTAGACTATACAATTAATAAAATGCAATTGCCTACCATAATATTAGCCTCGCAGTCGCCCCGAAGAAAACAATTGTTGGAATGGGCAGAAATACCCTTTAGAATAGTAGTACAGCCTACCGATGAAACCTATCCTTCTGATTTATGTACCGAGCAAATTCCAATATATATAGCACAACAAAAAGCAAAAGCAGTTAAAGCGCATTTATTAGGAGCTGGCGAATGCTTGGAAAATGAAATCATACTTGCAGCAGATACAATTGTGGTGACCCACTCTGCTGTATTAAATAAGCCAAAAGATAGAGCTGATGCAATTGCCATGCTAACCCTTCTCAGTGGAAATGAACACCGAGTTATTACAGGAGTAGTACTGCACAAAAATAATATTGAAAAGCAATTTTCTGTTACAACCCATGTTCAATTTCACGCGCTTTCCCAAGCGCAAATTTGTTTTTATGTTGACCAATATAAACCTTACGACAAAGCAGGTGCTTATGCCATACAAGAATGGATTGGCGTAACGGGAATTGCAGCCATTAGAGGCGATTTTTACAATGTTATGGGCTTGCCGGTGAGCACAGTTGTTCAAGCATTGCATACATTAAATTCTTAAATAAAAATCAGGTATTTATACCATTGTATCCTGTAATAATTTTAGGTATTCAATAATGCAATGGTATGGATGAAAAGCTAATTCAATTTATTTGGTTATACAGGTATTATAGTTATACAAACCTTTTTACTACCACGGGTAACGCTATATTGGTTCGCAAAACAGGCAGTATTAATCTCAATCAAGGCCCTGATTTTTTAGGGGCTCAAATTCAAATTGACCAAATTAATTGGGTAGGAAATATTGAAGTACATATAAAAAGTTCTGATTTTACCAAGCACAAACACCAAGATGATGCAAGATACCAGCAGCTCATTTTACACGTGGTTTGGGAAGATGATCTGCCCCTAAAGGATGCCTATGGAAATAGAGTACCAACCTTAGAACTTGCCAATTTAGTGCCTAAAATACTGCTGAATCAATACCAGGTTTTGATGAATGCTACTCAAAAAATTCCCTGCGAAACCTTGTTAGCCAGTATAGATGATTGGGTTTGGCGTCATTGGAAAGAAAAGCTCATTGCTGAAAGATTTTTACAAAGAACAGCCGAACTAAATGAAACTTTAAAGCAGGTAAAAGGCAACTGGGATTTGCTAATCTGGGCGTTAATAGCAAAATATATGGGGGGCAAAGTAAATGGTGATTTATTTGTTGCAATTATTTATAGTGTTCCGTATAAGGTATGGAAAAAATACAGCTACAATTCCATTGCTTTGGAAGGGTTATTGATGGGACAAGCGGGACTTTTATCCCAAGTTGGCGGGGATGATTTTTACCAACAATTGAAACGTGAATACAAATACCTCCAATATAAATACCAACTGGAAAAGCCTAAGCAGCCAGCACAATTTCTAAGAATGCGACCTGCTTCTTTTCCTACCTTACGATTGTCTCAGTTGGCTGAATTCATGCAAAAAAATCCTTCCTTGTTAAGCTTTTTTAAACAAGCGCATTCCATTAAAGCTTTTCAGCATTTATTTACCTTAACTGCAAGTGGGTATTGGAATACACATTACTTATTTGGAGAAACCAGCGGGAATATGGCTAAAAAAACAGGTAATCAATTGCAGTATAGCCTAATCATAAATGTGGTGGTGCGGGTTTTACACTTGTATGGAAAAACACAAAACAGCAATCGCTATGCAACACAAGCATTGCAACTACTTACCGCTTTATCAGCAGAGCAAAATAAAGTACTTCGCATTTGGGCAAAAAATGGAATACTTGCCTACTCAGCATTTGATTCTCAGGCACTGATTCAACTTTATGAAAACTACTGCATTCAAAAAAAATGTTTACAATGTTCCATAGGCAACGCAATTCTACAAAAAAGTGTCTTAAAATCTACCAGTTGAATTGGAAATCAAGTTCAACATCGGGATGTAAAGTTCTTTCTACTGGGCAGGTGCGAGCAGTGTTTTCTAAAATGGTTCTTTGTTTTTCATCGGTTTGAAGTGTTTTTGGGAAGCTGATATGAACAATCATTTTACCTATCCTTCTGGGATCACTTGCCATAATTTTGGTTACATCAGCTGTTGTGCCGTCAAGCACAATCCCCATGCTATTGGCTTTGATTCCCATGGTGGTAAGCATACAAGTAGCTAGGGCTGTTGCCACTAAATCGGTGGGAGAAAAGCGTTCGCCTTTTCCTTGGTTGTCAGTAGGGGCATCCGTTTCAATGGTTGTGCTACTTTGAATATGGGTGGCTTGGGTTCTTAAATTGCCCGTATAAATAATTTGTGAAGTCATTGCATCAATTTTGCCATAAATTTACACTTAACAAATCATATAAAAGTGAAGAAACTAATTTTTGTGATTTTTCTTGTTTCAAGTACGGCAGTTCTTGCCCAGAAAAAGCCGCTATCTGAGAAAGAAGCCATTCGTCAAGAGAAAAAAGAAGAGCGGAGAGAAAAAATCAACCAGTTGATTAAACAAGAAGAAGAGGGGGCGCTCATTTTTCAAAAGCAAAATGCCTACGGGTTTAAACTAAATACAGATGGGTGGAGTTTCTTTTTTGAAAAAGGGAAATACAAATCTATTACCAAAACTAATTTAATATGGCTTGAGTTTGGTGAAAGAAAGCATCCCAAAGAAGAGCGCATTCCTACTCGGTCTTCCTCTGGCGGATTTGTGTTGATTTCCGAATATATTTATGGCAAGCAAAATAATTTTTATTACCTAAAAGCAGGTGTAGGAAAACAAATTCTTATTGGTGGAAAGGGAAATAAAAATGGAGTGGCAGTGTCTGCAATTGTAGGCGGGGGATTATCCCTTGGTTTGTTAAAGCCCTATTATTTAGAAATTGAAGACCCTACTACCAGGCTTAGGCAGCAGATTAAGTATAATACTACCAATGAAAATCTTTTTTTAGATCCCAACGTAATTTTAGGTAAAGGGGGTTTATTCAAAGGGGCAGGAGAGGTGAAGCCCGCTCCAGGGGCGCATATTAGAACGGCTCTTCGATTCGATTATGGTCGCTATAACGAATTAGTTTCTGCTTTGGAGCTAGGCTTAAATGCTGAATTTTACGCCCAAAAAATGCCGATACTTTTGTTAAACAAAGAAAAAAACTTCTTCTTCAATGCTTATATTGCCATCACTTTTGGAAGAAGAAAGTAGTTAAATTTGCACTTCATTTATTTAGCTAGTATGCAAGAATTGCCCGTAGTTCAGAAAATTTCAACAGATACCATTCTTTCTACCGACCAACCTCTAAAAAAGCCCAATTGGCTGAGGGTGAAATTACCATTTGGTGAAAATTATAAGCAGGTGAGGGGCTTGGTTGACACGCATAAATTACATACCATCTGCGAGAGCGGAAATTGTCCCAATATGGGCGAATGTTGGGGAGAGGGTACCGCTACATTTATGATACTGGGTAATGTGTGCACTAGAAGTTGTGGATTTTGTGCGGTGGCTACCGGGCGGCCAGGAGCCG
Organism: Chitinophagales bacterium; assembly: GCA_013297995.1. Classification (GTDB taxonomy): domain Bacteria; phylum Bacteroidota; class Bacteroidia; order Chitinophagales; family Chitinophagaceae; genus Sediminibacterium. Next base: position 29,721 of record JAAFJB010000003.1, read on the forward strand.
TAGATTGGGATGAACCTCAGCGCGTTGCCGAAGCTATTCATTTGATGAAGGTAAAGCATGCGGTGATTACCAGTGTAGACCGGGATGAGTTAAAAGATGGTGGCTCCATTGTTTGGTTCAACACCATAAAAGCTGTTAAGAGTTTAAATCCCGAGACTACTTTGGAGACCTTGATTCCTGATTTCAGGGGATTTAAAGATCAGATTCAGCGAATAGTAGACGCGGCACCAGAAGTGGTAAGTCACAATATGGAAACCGTAGAGCGAATTACCAAACAAGTAAGAATTCAAGCAAAATATAGGAGAAGCCTGGAAGTGCTAGAGACCCTGCACAAAGGCGGTATGCGTACCAAAACAGGCATGATGCTTGGCTTGGGTGAAACCAAGGAAGAGGTAATAGAAAGCATGCATCATTTGGTAGCAGTAGGTACTGATGTACTTACATTGGGACAATACCTTCAACCCTCAAAAAAACATTTGCCCGTTCAGCGTTTTGTTCACCCCGATGAGTTTGCGGAGCTAAGGGAAATAGGGTATTCTATTGGGTTTGATTATGTAGAAAGTGGGCCCTTAGTACGTTCATCCTATCATAGTGAAAAACATGTAATACCCGGATATGGAAAAAATAAATGGTTAGAAGGGAAGCAATCAATTCCAGCCATTTTATAGTTCAACTTATTTCATCTCCCAAACCAACGCAGAAGCTCCTAAAATAGCTGCGTCTGATTCCTTTAAATGGCTTTTGTACTGATTGGGAATATTTGTTTGACCAGCACAGTACGGCATAGTTACGTTGAGTTTATACATTATATTACATTTTAAGGGTTAGTCTATTTATGTAAAACAGCTAATTTTTTAATCTATAATAAAAACGATAAAACCAAAAACTATGAAAACTCTATTTTTAGTATTCGTTAATTTTTCTTTTGTTTTTATGGGGTTATCCCAGCAAAATAATATTGAATACGATTTCCCAATAAGACCAAATACAAAAGACTGGCAGGCTATAAAATCAATTGATGAAATGTATGCTGTTTGTCAAATTCCTGAAAATATTTTATAAAATAGCTGCATTATTGGGTTCTGAAACCATTAAATCAAAGGCTCAGAATACAGATATAGCAATATTTATCACAACGGGATTGATGAGAAATCGGGTTGTTGTGAATGATATTATTTTATTATCCTCTAAAATTTCTACCAATGACTAAATTATTTTATCTTATTGGGATACTATTTTTTTTTAGCATGATAGGGTGTAAAAAAAAGGAAGCCTGCATCTATCAAAATGCTTTAGAAGCTGCTGATAAATATATTTACCCTGTAAAACCGGGTACTGACGCTTGGAATGATGCAATGCTGCTTTCGGATTCTGGTGTTGGCCAACGCCACCCACTAGATCCAATGTATAAAATATGTCAAGTGCCAACCTCGCAATTACAATCTATGAGTACATTGGGCTTGATACAGAGTTTAGAAGATAATCCATGTATGACGAATATACTATTGAGGTATAATTGGTTTCAAGGTAGAAAAGAAGTACTTCCGAGGTTGAATGTATCTTGGGCGCTGAACAAAAGAGCCAATGCAGGTACAAGCATAATGGAATACTATTCCTCGAAAGATCCAAATATTATAACTTGTATAAATACCCCCTTTGAAAGAGGCGGGTACTCAGTAAAATGGTATTTATTTGATATGATTTGCACCCAAGACTCAATTATAAACCAATTAGATCTTGTAGCTAAAAAAAGATTTGCAAAAATAGTGCTTGAGAAATACCATACTAAACTTAAGTATCCTGAAACATATGGCCTATTTACTCCAACCATGTTGGTTCTAAGTCAATTGATGATTTTGGGAGATTATAGGCCTTATATAGCCGCTTTGCAAAATGATTTAGACCTCAGCACATTTGCAGAAACGAGTTTACTATTTAGTGATTACAGAGTTATTTACAATAAAATCATAACCCTAGCCCAACAATTTTCAAACAGCTAAGTAAAATATAAAGAGCACCTATTTCATCTCCCAAACCAACGCAGAAGCTCCTAAAATAGCTGCGTCTGATTCCTTTAAATGGCTTACCAATATCTTCACTTTATTTTGAAATACTTGTACCAAATTGGCTTCCATATATTCTCGGGTGGGTTTCAAAATAAAATCACCTGCTTTGGTTAATCCTCCAAAGAGAATAATGGCTTCGGGGCTGGAAAACATGACTGAATTTGCCAAGGCCATTCCCAATATTTTACCCGTAAATTCAAATATTTCTTTGGCCAATTCATCGCCATTCATAGCTGCTTCATACACCGCTTTTGAGTCAATTTCTTCGGCTGGAATATTTTTTAATGAGCTGGGCGTATCTGTTTTTTGTAAGAATTCTAAGGCGGTAAGTCTCACCCCAGTAGCAGATGCATAGCTTTCTAGTGAACCTCTTTTTCCAGTGCCTTCGTGGTAACGGCCATCGGGAATAATAATGGTATGACCTAACTCACCTGCAAAACCATCGTGACCATATACCAATCTTCCATTGGCAACTATACCACTTCCTACGCCAGTTCCAAGCGTAATCATAATAAAGTCTTGCATATCTTTTGCAGCTCCATACATCATCTCTCCAATGGCAGCAGCATTGGCATCATTGGTAAGTACAACTGGAAGCTTGAACTTTGTTTCTATCATTTCACCCATTGGAATAATGCCTTTCCAATTTAAGTTGGCAGCATATTCAATAGTGTTCTTATAAAAATTGCCATTAGGCGCACCCACTCCAATACCTTTTATTCTACCCACACCTCCAGCCTGTTCAATAAAAGGAGAGAGGCTGCTGTACAATTCCTCAATAAATGTTTCGGGGGTAGCATGTTTTTTGGTACTCAATTTCCCTGAAAACAATAGGTTGCCTACTCGGTCTACTATTCCAAATTTGGTGCCCGTACCTCCTATATCTATGCCTACTGCCAATTGTTCTAAGGCTTGATTAGATCTGCCCATTTCTTTCTTTTTGTTCATTTTACAAGTGGTAAATCGTTATTTATTTGGTGTTTAATGGATATGCTTAATGAGATTCTCCCATTTTTACATCATAATCTATTCCTTGTGCTTTTAAGATTGATTTAGATTTAATGGCATAAAATGCAAGGTATGCAAAACAAATAACCCCAATAATATAACTGTTTTGTATCCCTAAAACAGCATCAGCAGCAAGTTCTCCTTGAAGGGTGCTAATAATACCTCCACCCATAATCATCATAATAAGTAGACTACTGCCTTGATTGGTGTTTTTTCCCAGTCCCGCCACAGCCAAAGTAAAAATACAGGGCCATAGCGTGCTACAAAACAATCCAACACTGGTAAAAGCATACACACTTAACATACCTGTAGTAAACATTCCTATAAGGGTTGCGGTAATGCCGAATACTGAAAAAATTAAGAGCATTCGGGCGGGACTACCTTTGCTCATTATATCACCTATTATCATTACTATAATTACAAATCCATAGGTATAAAACATGCTAATATCATGTTGGGCAATGGCATTAACAGCAAGGAAAACACCAAAAGCTAGGTAGGGCATTAAAAATTTTAAGATTTTCTTTGTGCCCATACTCACATCAAATGCACCAACAGCTCCCGTCCACCTTCCCATCATTAAACTAGCCCAGTACAAAGAAATAAAGGGTGCAATTTTCTCAGTACCTACCCCCATTTTTTGGGTCATATATTCTGGTAAGTTACTAGCAGTAGAAACTTCAACTCCCACGTACACAAATATACCAATCATCCCTAAAATCAATTGCGGATAACTAAATGCAGAACTGCGATCTGCAGTTGCTAGCTCCGTTTCATTTACTACAGGTTTAGCAGGCTCAATTTTATTGGGAATAGAAGAGAATTTAAAAAAAACAGCTACTACTACAAACGCAATGCCCAATATTAAGTAAGGGGTTTTTACACTTTCAATACTGGCTATATTAGATCCATTAGAAACGCTTCCAAAAATAGCAAAACTCACCAGCAATGGGCCAATGGTGGTGCCAAAATTGTTTACGCCACCACCCATACTCAGTCTTTGCGAACCTGTTTGTGGGTCTCCAATTGCAATGGTTAAGGGGTTGGCAGCAATTTGTTGAAGCGAAAATCCAAGACCTACTATAAACAATCCTGTTATCATTAAAGTGAAGGAAGCGTTATTAGCGGCAGGATAAAATAATAAAGTACCAATAGCGGAAATGATTAAACCCAGTGCGATGCCATTTTTGTAACCTATTTTGTTCAACAAATCATCTCCCAATATTTTAGAAACAAAAATATAAATGATGGATCCTACTGTATAAGCCACATAAAATGCAAGTTGTACGTATTGGCTTTGTGCCTGCGAAAGATTAAATGCTTTCTTAAAAACGGGAATAAGAATATCATTGCTGGCAGCAACAAATCCCCAAAAAAAGAAAACAGTAATCAGTGTTCCAAATTGTGACCATTTAGTGGGTTGACTCATAACAATCGTTAATTTTTAAAATAGAGGCGGTAAAATAAGAATAATTTATGGAAGCAAAAATATTAAATCGGTAATTTTATGGATTGATATTAATGGTTAACTTGAAGGTCAATACTGAAATCAACAAGTATGGAAATAATACATATAAGTGCAGAATGTTATCCCGTAGCAAAGGCAGGCGGGTTGGGAGATGTAGTAGGTGCTTTGCCTAAGTACCAGTGTAAAGCTGGGGATATTGCCAAAGTAATCATGCCTATGTATAGAACCCAATTCTTGTATGAGAATGATTGGCAGGTAGATTTTAAGGGGAGTGCCAATTTGGGGAACTGGTATTTTGAATTTACTATTATAAAAGAAGCTACCAATAAATTGGGGTTTGATTTATTCTTGGTTGATATTAATGGCTTGCTCGATCGTCAAAAAATTTATGGATACGAAGATGATGCAGAACGTTTTACCGCTTTTCAAATAGCTGTAGTGAGCTGGATAAGTAGTTGGGAGCATAGTCCCGATATAGTTCATTGTCACGACCATCATACCGCACTAATTCCTTTCATGATGCAGCACTGCTATGCATTTCAGCACCTTGCTGCTATACCAACCGTGCTTACCATTCACAATGCTCAATACCAAGGTTGGATGGGATGGGATAAGAGTTTGTATATACCACGTTGGGATTTGTGGAAACGAGGGTTATTAGATTGGGCGGGGAATATTAATCCCTTGGCTGCTGGAATTAAATGTGCAGGAAAAGTAACCACCGTGAGTACAAGTTATAAAGATGAATTGCGCGTAAAAGCAAATGGGTTGGAGAATTTATTTGAGTTTGAGAAGGGCAAATGTGAAGGAATTTTAAATGGTATTGATACGCAAATCTGGAACCCTGCAACAGATCCTTATATACAGTTTGGATTTACGTATAGGTCTGTTGCTACAGGAAAAGCCAAAAATAAAAAAGTATTGTGTGATCAATTTGGGCTTGATATCAACCTGCCTCTTTTTGTTTTTATTGGAAGAATGGTAGGTGAAAAAGCGGCGGACTTACTACCAGATGCAATTAAAACTGCCATTTATTATGGCAATAAAAATGCTTGTTTTCTAGTGTTAGGCAGTGGTGAATTGTTGGTAGAGCAGGCGTTTCAGCAGATGATTGGGGATTATCCAGGGGTGTTTAATGCATCTATAGGATACAATGAGGCGCTTAGCCATCAAATGTATGCTGGAGCAGATTTTTTATTAATGCCGAGCAGGGTAGAGCCCTGTGGGTTAAATCAATTGTATGCAATGCGGTATGGAACCATACCTGTGGTAAGAAGAACAGGAGGGTTAAAAGATACCGTAGTGGATATGGGGGATATTGACGGGTTTGGAATTCAATTTAATGAGGCCAGCATCAGTGATATAAATTATTCCATTGGAAGGGGCATTTCTGTATTCCAAGATAAAGTACATTTAGCTTGGATGCGAAAATTTATGATGCAAATTGACCATAGTTGGGAACAAACCGTTGACAAATACAAAACGGTGTATAAGAGTTTGCAATAAAATGACTAATTTTCAGCACCTAAAAAATTCCAATTTAATCATATGACTAGTTTTTCAAAATCAGTTTTAGCAGTAATTCTAGGTGGTGGCGCTGGCACAAGGTTGTTTCCGCTAACAGCAAGTAGATCAAAGCCCGCAGTGCCAATAGCTGGTAAATATCGGTTGGTAGATATACCAATCAGCAACTGTATAAATAGCGGCATCAATAGAATGTTTGTACTTACCCAGTTCAACTCGGCCTCTTTAAATAAGCATATTAAAAATACCTACCATTTTAGTGCATTTAGTACGGGCTTTGTAGATATACTTGCAGCAGAACAAACTCCAGATAATCCGGGGTGGTTTCAAGGAACTGCCGATGCAGTGCGGCAATCACTTCGCCATATCTCTAATTTAGAATACGATTATATTCTTATTCTTAGTGGTGATCAGCTTTACCAAATGGATTTCAGTGAGATGCTTACTTCACATATAAAGAACAGTGCAGATATTTCCATTGCAACCATTCCCGTGAACGAAAGAGATGCCCCAGAATTTGGAATACTTAAAACCAATGAAGAAAATCTGATTAGTTCGTTTATTGAGAAGCCCAACAAAGAAATTCTACCAGATTGGTCCAGCGATACAGGTATTGAGATGCAAAATTCAGGAAGAAATTACCTAGCATCAATGGGGATATATATATTCAATAAAAAAATTCTTGATAAGCTACTAAATTTGGCGCATCCAAATGCCACCGATTTTGGCAAAGAAATTATACCAGATTCTATTGAAAACTATAAAGTATCTAGCTTTCAATATGATGGCTACTGGACTGATATTGGGAATATCTATTCTTTTTATGAAGCCAACCTTGCACTTACGCAAGAAATGCCTCCTTTTAATTTGTTTGATAATCAAAAAACAGTGTATACCCGTGCTCGAATGTTGCCTCCTGCAAAAATTAGTGGCACTACTTTAGAGAAAACAATTATTGCAGAAGGCTCTATTATACATGCCAGTAGAATTGAGCAGAGTGTGGTTGGAATACGTTCTAGAATTGGCTTGGGCACCACAGTAGTTACTACCTATATTATGGGCAACGACTACTATGAAACCATTGATGAAATGGAGGCCAATACTAATAAAGGGTTGCCTAAGATAGGAATTGGAGAAAGGTGTTATATTAAAGACGCTATAATTGACAAGAATTGTCGCATAGGAAACGATGTAAGAATTAATGGTGGTAAGCATCTGGCCAATACTGATCATCCATTATACACCGTTAAAGATGGAATAGTTGTGGTGAAAAAAACCGCCATTTTGCCAGATGGATTTGTAATATAATTCCGTTAGAGACTGGCATTCCAAATTCGTCTTACACCATCTTTGCCCCAATCTTTTACTCCTTTTTCCAACTCGGTAATGAGTTGTGTACGGGTTACAATTTTACCTTTTTGTTTGGGATTCATTTCTAACGGGGTAGGATTAGTTAATTCAAGTTTGGTAGCGAACCAGGTTGTGTACAGGCGAGGTATGGCCAAGCCAAGAATTAGACCAGGTAAACCATTAAAACTTTCTGGACCGGCATTTACGGGAATTTGATCGGTATAAAATGCAACCACATACACAGAATCACAAATTTTAGTTACTGCTTTTCTACATTCAAAACCAGCAATCTCTCTAATTTCCTCAGAAATTTTCCATTCTAAATGGCGAATAGAATCTTTCACCAAATAAGTATTTTCAAAAATATCTTTTTGGCTGCTAAAATTACTGCTAAGAAAATCTGTTACAGAAATATCAGTTTCTGAGGGCTTCCCACCCCACATCATGTATCTATTGGTTGGGTTTTCTTTTGCCAATTTGTAAACAGATTTAGTTGTGTTAAATTTCAACTCATATAAGTCACTCACAAATTTTGGAATTACTTTCATTCTTTCTGCATTCCAAATATTATCGGCTTCATCCTCAAAAGGCTTATGCTGGTTGATTTTCTTTTCGTATTCTACTTTGCCTTGGGTAATGAATTGAACTTGTGATTTTACCAATAATGCACAAGCAAAAAATGCGATGGTTATAATTGTTTTTTTCATATTAAAATCCACTATTTGAAGGGTTGCCATTTTTGCTGAAATTCCAAATTAAAGAGCATAAGAAAAATCGTTGTATATTTTGATTGGTTGTTTCAGAAACAAAGTTGCTGTTTACATTTCTATTAATGCCAAGGTTCTGGTTGAACAAATCGCTAACGGCTGCTTTTACTTCCCATTTATCGTTTTTAGAAATCACTTTTCTAATAGAAGCTCCCACTATATAAATATCTCTTTGATCTGCAAATACAGCTGTTTTCTGGTAAATATTGGCTTCCAAATTAAAGTCGATATAGGTCTTTATTTTCTTTAGCTTAAACTGTAAGTTGGCATAAGTGGTGTAAGACCAAAATTTAGTAATTGCGGTAGGGCGTATAGAGCTTTTTGAATGATTGTAATTGGCATCAAAATTCACATAAAAATTAATCCATTTATCGGACCAATACCCACCATTAATACTAAAATTAAAACTTGTGTTTTCTGTAATATTGTCTATCCCATTTACTCTATTGGCAAACCTATTTTTTCTAGGGCCTGCATCAAAATTCAAATTAAAAGACGGAATTATTTCAAAACCAAAACCTGCTTCCGCACTAATACTGTAATTGCCTGCCACATTTATAGCTTGGTTAACCCTTCTTCCAATACTGTCTACAAAACTCGAATTTGAAATGGCATTTTCTGTTTTATTATAATTAAAACTAAAATTCATTCCCCTACTTTTTAGTACTTTATAATCTGAAGCTCTAATGCTAATAGTGTGTACAAAAGCTTGGCGTAAATTTGGATTCCCTATGGCTAAATTTAACGGATCAATATTATCTATAATTGGTTGAATTTGTGCTAGGGTTGGATTTCTAGTAGTTCCTGTATAATTAAATGTAAATCTTCTTTGTTGTTTGGGGGTGAAATTTAAACTAAGGGAAGGAATAAAGTTATTGAATATAACATTTCTATCGGTTTGCTTTTCCAGGTCTTTTAATCTATAATTTACGGTACCAATTCCTGTTCCAATAGAAAAATTAAATTTCTTTACGTTGTAACGGATGTTTAAACTTCCTGTATGCCCTGTTGTATTAAAGATGAAATTATTACTTAGTGTATCTACTAGATTTTCGTATTTGCTACTTCCTAAGTTTTTTTCGAGTGTATTTCTTTGGGCTTTGTTTTGACTAAGATTTAAACGGTAATTCATTACCAAAAAAGTGTTTTTCCAAATAGGTTCTGTATAAGTAATAGCGGACGTAATATTGGAAACATTTTGTTTATTTATTTTTTGCTGATCTATATTGTCGCGCCTTACAAGCAATCCGGATTGGTTAAAAAAACTATTATCTGCCAACAGAAATCCATTTTCTTCTCTATTATTAAAATTCAGGTCGTTATTTAGAGAAATGCTCCTTCCTGCTTTTTTGAATTTTTTTCTATAAAATACATTGGTGTTCATGGTTCGGTTATCGTCTATATTTGCGGTGCTTCTATCTGTGGCATTAATAACAATTCCCTTATCGCTAATGGCTTGTCCTAAAAATGAAGATCGGTTGTTGCTATTTACAATAGAGCCCCTGGCAGTAATTTTAAGAGAGCTGCTAGAATCAATTTGCCATTCATAAATGCTCGTGAGTTTATTCCGTTTTTTATTACTTATTTGGTCTTGAACACTGGTATTTACAAAGCTGGTATCGGGTAAAATATTTTGTGTTTTATTAGTAGTAACCCCTCTTACTTCTAATTGATTAAATTGATAGGTATTGTTGGTATTATACTTGTCTTTGTTCCACTTATTACTAAAATGCAATCCTCCTGTTGTAGAATTGGGAAAACCATTCCCCCAACTAAATTCGTCTCCATTCCAGCTCATGCTAATGCCCCCGTCGTCGTTTACATTGGTAGACATATTGGTTTCTCCACCATAGTTTCTATTTTCATCCCAGTTTAAAGATTCAAATTTGGTGTTATCGGTGGTTAAGTAGCCAGAAATTTTTCTTTTTCCTTTAAATGCATTTCCTAAGAGTTTGCCATATCTATATCGGTCAAAATCGCTTCCAGCTTCGGCTTTGCCAAAAAATCCTTTTTTCTTGTCTTCTTTTAAAGTGAGGTTTAAGGTTTTTATTTTTTGACCATCATCAATTCCCGTAAAAACAGCTTGGTCGCTTTTTTTATCAAAAGCCTGCACTTTATCAATGGCATCTGCTCGTAAATTTTTGGTAACTACCGCTGGATCATCACTAAAAAACTCTTCCCCGTCTACCAACACTTTTTGAACCCTTTCGCCTTGGGCGGTTATTTCTCCTTTACCATTTACCTGAATGCCGGGCATTTTGCGCAACAATTCCTGAACATCAGCATTGGCACTTACTTTAAAACTATCTGCTTTGTATTCTGTGGTGTCTCCTTTCATGCGAATAGCACTTATTCTCTGGCGAACAATCACTTCTTGTAAAAGGGTGGCTTTGGTAATAACAGCAATGGTTCCTAAGTTTTTCAACTCATTTTTTTCTACCACTATAGGATCAATATAATCGGCATATTTAGGATAACTTACCATTACAAGGTATTTGCCTGGCATTAAATTATTAAGTTCAAAACTTCCATTATTTAATGTTCTTGTAAACATTACCAATACGGAATCTTTTTGTCGCAATAATGCAATTACTGCATTGCTCAATTGTTGTTTGCTAATGGTGTCAGTTACTATGCCTTTTATTGAGGCTTTATTTTCTTGAGCAGAAAGGGTAAAATAATTGCAACAGATTAGTACAATCAGTAAGGTTTTTCTCAGTCTCATAAGTTCTTATTCAGCAGTTAGCTGATTTTGTTGTAAATTTCAATCATCTTTCAAAATTGAACTAAATTTTTAGTTATAAAATTTAGTTAAAATATGTTTTATGCCGCACTCAGATGATCAAAATAAAATTAATTCTAACTTAAGAGTGTCTAAAGCGATAAAAGTTGGAAAAAAAACTGAAAAAAAATACGAAGAACTACATTTTGTAGATTCAAATGCTCCCGTTTGGAATTATTCCTTGTTTAGCGAAGCAGATATTCGAAATTTTCAGCAAGGCACCCATTATAGTCTATATAATTATTTTGGTAATAAACAAATTACAGTATTGGGTATTAAAGGAAGCTATTTTGCGGTATGGGCACCCAATGCCACTTTTGTTTCTGTAACGGGTGATTTTAACAAATGGGATAAAACAGCACATCCATTAAAAGTGCGACTAGATAATTCAGGTATCTGGGAAGGATTCATTCCAAACCTGTACGAAGGGGAGGCTTATAAGTACCATCTACATGGATTCAATGGAATTAAACTAGATAAAGGGGATCCATTCGCTCATTATTGGGAAAAGCGTCCCCAAACTGCTTCTATCACCTGGCAAACCAATTATGATTGGAGAGACGGTGATTGGATGGCCACTCGCAAAAAACACAATTCACTCAAATCACCCTATTCTGTTTATGAAGTACACTTAGCCAGTTGGATGCGTCCTGATAAAAACAACGAAGAATCTTATAATACTTATGCACAAATTGCTGCTAGATTAGTTCCCTATGTAAAAGAAATGGGCTTCACCCATGTAGAGTTTATGCCAGTGATGGAACACCCTTTTGATGGTAGTTGGGGGTATCAGGGAACGGGTTATTTTGCACCTACTTCACGGTTTGGAACCCCACAGGATTATGCTGCTTTGGTAGAGGCATTTCACCAAGCTGGAATTGGGGTAATTCTCGATTGGGTGCCTTCGCATTTTCCGTATGATGCCCATGGGTTATTTATGTTTGATGGCACCCACACTTATGAGTATGCTGATATGCGCAAAGGGTATCATCCAGATTGGAATTCTTATATTTTTAACTATAAGCGAGGGGAGGTAAAATCTTTTTTAATTAGTAGTGCTAGATTTTGGTGCGATCAATTTCATGCCGATGGCATTCGAGTAGATGCGGTAAGTTCTATGTTGAAACTAGATTACAGTCGCAATTTTGGGCAATGGGAACCTAATGAATACGGGGGTAATGGGAATATAGAAGCAATTGCTTTTATTAAAGAATTAAATGAAACCCTTTACCGAGATTTTCCCGACATACAAACCATAGCAGAAGAAGCTACCGATTGGCCTAGAATTAGCAAGCCTACTTTTGAAGATGGATTGGGTTTTGGAATGAAATGGATGATGGGATGGATGCATGATACATTAGACTATTTTAAACTCGATCCAGTTTTTAGGCAGTTTCAGCAAGATAAATTTTCTTTCAGTATGATGTATTTCTACGATGAAAATTTTATGTTGCCTTTGAGTCATGATGAAGTAGTACACGGCAAGAGCCCGATGTTGTATAAAATGCCTGGCGATGAGTGGCAGAAATTTGCCAATTTACGCATGCTGTATACGTATATGTTTACCCATCCTGGGGCTAAACTTTTATTTATGGGGAATGAGTTTGGGGCAACCAGTGAGTGGAATTATAAAAGTGAATTGCAGTGGGATCTCCTACAATTTCCAAGTCACAGTGGTATGAAGTATTGTGTTCAAAAACTAAACGAACTCTACAGATCCGAACCCGGTTTGTATGAGAAGCAGTTTGAACCAGGCGGATTTGAGTGGGTAGACTTAAACCACAGAAGTGACGCTGTACTTGTATACAAAAGGAAGGGTAAAAAAGCCAAAGATGATATGTTGATAATTTTGAACGTAACGCCAACTGTTCGGTTAGATTGGGAAATTTATGTACATGGAAAAGGCAAATGGTTCGAAGTTTTTAATAGTGATAGTAAAGTATTTTGGGGAACTGGTGATGTATTCAATCCTTCTATAAAAGTTGATTTGGTAGATAAATTGTCTAAATGTTACCAGCTAAAAATTCATTTGCCTGCTTTGGGTGCTGTTGTTCTTAAATAATGGTAGTGATATATTAACGAGTTTTCCACTTCACAACTTGGGTAACAATTTAGTTACAATTAATTCATAATTTATTTACGTAGGTGTTGTTGCTTGCAACTACCTATAAAACAAGCAAATGAAAAAAAGAAAACAGCAGTTATTGGTTTCTTCTGCAGGAAAATTAATGCAAGAACATGCGTTTGACCATCTTTCTGATGAAAAATTAAGCAGGATGCACAGTTGCCTAAGTAAATTGAATAAAAACGCCTTAGCCACAGAGATGACTGCGGTAGAAGATGAGTTGCTAGACTTATTTGGGGAGGCTAATTTATACAATGAAACTGCTTCTCCCGCCGCTATGCAGCAATGGGTTGCCGTGATGAGTAATTTTGGAAAAAATATTATGCCTCAACAGGGTTGGTCTTTAATGGCAGAACAATACTAAAAGTGGTGCCAATGCCTGGCTCACTTTTTCTGATAAATAGTTTGCCTTTATGCGATTGTTCCATAATTTTTTTGCTCAGTGAAAGCCCAATTCCCCACCCTCTTTTTTTGGTAGTGAATCCAGGCTTGAATACTTTTTTAAATAAGTAAGTAGGTATGCCTTTGCCGGTATCGCTAATATTTATGATGAGTTGATTGGCGTTTTGTTGCATGGTAATGGTGATTTTTCCTTTTCCTTCTAAAGCATCTAGTGCGTTTTTTATTAAATTTTCTAGTACCCAATTAAAGAGGGTGGGCGACAAAAATGTGATTGTTTGCATCGTATTCCCCCCTTGAATACTAAACAATATATGTTCACTACTTCGTTTTTTCATATAATCAACTACCGATACTATTTGCAGGTAAGGATTGCCCAATTCTAATTTTGGGCTACTCCCAATTTTTCCAAATCGATCGGTAACCAATAACAATCGCTTTACATCTTTTTCTATTTCAAGCGCTATAGATTGATTTTCCTGTTTTTCTTTTAAAATTTCCAGCCAACCCTCAAGGCTAGAAACAGGTGTGCCCAGTTGATGGGCTGTTTCCTTTGCCATAGAAGCCCATAGCTGATTTTGATTGCTTTTAAAATTGGTTTGGAGGCTAAAAAAAGCAATTACAACAAATAATGCCACTATTATTAATTGAATAATTGGGTACCACATTACTTCCCTTAATAATGTACTAGGTCCATAATAATATTTCATAATGGTACCCAATGAATCGTTTAATATAAATTCAATTGGTTTTGGATTGTATTTTTTAAAAAGTTGAAGTTGTTCTTTTAAGAAGTTGGGATGTGCTGCTATTTTTTTTTCATTTAAATTGATATGGTTTCCCGTAATACTATCAGTGATACTGGTTTCTATAATGGGAATATCTTTATTTTCTGTGGATATTTTTGTGGCTAAAACAATACTAGCCGAGTCAGTTGATTGGATTATGGTTTTTTCTGCCTCCACCCAAGCTTCTACTTGCTGGCGTTCCTTTATTGCGATCTGTTTGGCTACATATTGTGAATATACAATGGTGCCGCAAACAATTGTAATGGCAATAAGTACCAAAACTGTTTTCCAATTGAAAAGAGATGCAAACATTTGTCTAAAATAAGCTTATTGCTATAAAAAAGAACAGCCCCTTGCGGAGCTGTTCTTTTTGTAATTTTTTTTAAGCAATTTAGCTGAATAAACCACCTCTTTTTAAGGTTTTTGCGCTTTGCCCTATTTTAAATCCATTATTGTAAATCTCAATTCTGTATTCTCCATCTTTGTATGCGTCTTTCTGCCTCCAATCGAAGCTTACTGGAATATTTTTATTTTGTTCATAATTAACCGATACTTTGCTGGTATAAATGCGAGAACCTTCTTCTCTTGCATTAAAAGTACTTCCTTCTGAAATTACTTTTCCATCAGGTCCTGTAACTATTACATAGAATTCTTTTGTGCCAGAAGGCGTAATTCTATTTTCATCTATGTTAAAAGAAACCCTTATTAAATCGGCACGTTTTGCAGTGGTGGTTTCTTTTTCTTTACCACTATTTTTTACGTTGATGGCATTAATGCCAATATTTGAAGCATGCAAGGTAGAAGCTATATCTACTTTTTCTTCCAATTGTTTTTTCTCTGTACTGGTTTTATTAAGGTTGTCTTCTAATCCTGCTTTATCAGCTGTTAGCTGGGTTTTTTCGGTATTCAATTGTTCATTGGCATTGGTTAATTGTTTGTTTTCGCCCTTCAGTTGTTCTATTTCAGCAAAAAGACCTTCTACTTTACCATTCAATTCGCCAATCATTCTTTTGGCTTCTGCCAATTCAGATTTGGTGGCATTGCTCTTTTTAAGGATGCTGCCAATATTTGATTTTAGTTTTTGAATATCGTTGTTTTTGTCGGCCAAATCACCTTGTAATTGTAAGTTATCTTGCGTTAATGAATCTGCTTTTGAAGACACATCCATGAATTCTTGTTGAATGGCTAAGCGAGCACTGTCTACATTACTGATTTTTGTTTCAAGACCCATAATAGTTTCGGAGGATTTGCTTTTGTCGTAAAAGATATAGCCCCAGGTTAATACCAGTGCGCCAATTAATACTCCATAAATGGCTTTGCGATTGTTTCCTTGCGATGCGTTGCTATTTAATTCAGTGTTCATTTTTTTATTTTTTAAGGTTGATAATTCATTTGTTAGTCATTTTACTAAAACCGTGCCAAAAGAAAAAAACAGTTGATTC
This sequence comes from Chitinophagales bacterium, assembly GCA_013297995.1. Lineage (GTDB taxonomy): Bacteria > Bacteroidota > Bacteroidia > Chitinophagales > Chitinophagaceae > Sediminibacterium. Next base: position 45,440 of record JAAFJB010000003.1, read on the forward strand.
CCTTTACAAATCGTATTTGAGATTCCTTATTTTATCAATTTCAACACGATATTTGCAAGATGTCGGTAGAAAAGATTTTAGAAGAATGGAAGAAAAGAAAATTCAACTGCATTTATTGGCTTGAAGGTGAGGAGCCGTACTTTATAGATAAGCTGGTAAACTTTGCAGAAAAAAACATTCTTACAGCCGCTGAAGCAGATTTTAACCTAAGTGTTTTTTATGGAAAAGACGCAGATTGGGCCGATGTGTTAAATGCTTGTAAACGGCATCCAATGTTTGGCAATAGGCAGGTGGTATTGCTAAAAGAAGCTCAGCAGATGCGGGATATTGAAAAATTGGAATCTTATATTGATCATCCATTACAGACTACTATTTTTATCGTTAGTCACAAAGAAAAGAAAGTAGATGGCCGTAAAGGGTTGGGTAAAAAGCTAAAAGATTCAAAGCAGGTAGAACTGCTGTCTACCAAAAAATTATACGATAATCAATTGCCAGAATGGACGGAGCAGATGATAAAAGCCCATGGGCTAACCATTGCACCCAAGGCACTGCATATGTTGATAGATCATATTGGAAACGACTTAAGCAGAATTGAAAACGAAGTAGAGAAACTGATGCTGAATTTGGCTGGAAAAAAATCTATTGCTGAAGAGGAGGTAGAGCAGTTTATTGGGGTGAGCAAGGAGTTTAACGCATTTGAATTACAGGCGGCTATTGCCCAACGTGATTTATCAAAATCCATTCGAATCATACAGTATTTTGAATCCAATCCTAAGGCGGGGCCGATACAATTGGTACTTCCATCGGTATATAATTTTTTTAGTAAACTCTATGTGCTTAAGTCCCTACCCAATACCAGCGATAGTGCTGCTGCCAGTGCATTGGGTGTGTCGCCTTATTTTATGAAAGAGTACCACGCAGCAGCTCGTAAATACGATTTTGCAGGGGTAGAAAAAGTGTTGCTTTTATTACACCAATACAATTTAAGAACTTTGGGTATATATAATGGATCTGCTAATGACGCGGCATTAATGAAGGAATTGGTGGTAAAAATTATGCAGTAATTATTGCAGTAGTTGAATGGCTTGGTGGCGATCTTCATTCAGTTGTGCTTTTAGTGCTTCTAATCCACTAAATTTTACTTCACCCCTTAAAAAACCAATGATAGATATGAGTAGACTTTTTCCGTAAATATCTTCATTAAAATTAAAAATATTCACTTCAATAACCCGCTTCTTTCCATCAACTGTGGGTCGCACCCCAATATTCATCATGCCAAATAGGAAGTCCTCCCCACGGTCCAAAGTCCCCAGTCCACGGTCTATCTTCACTGCGTAAACTCCATTTCCTGGAATTAATTTTTCTTCACTGCTAATATGTAGGTTGGCGGTAGGAAAACCAAGTGTTCTGCCGAGTTGATTGCCCTGCACTACTATTCCTTCAAAAAAATAGGGGTAGCCTAAAAAATGGTTTGCGGTTAGAATATCTTGTTTCAACAATGCTTCCCTAATACGTGTGGAACTTACCACTACTTCATTCAATATTTCTTCGGTTATTTCTTTTACTTCAAAGCCAAGTTCCTTGCCATAATGTTCCAAAAGGTGGTAATCACCAGCGCGATCTTTGCCAAAGCGGTGATCGTATCCAATGATAACGATGGCTGGTTTGAAATAGGCAAAAAGAAAATCTTTTACATAAGCTTCGGCAGCTTGGTTGGCAAACTGGTGAGTGAATGGGATCACTACCAAATGGTCAATACCCGCTTTTTCTAGCAGCGTAATTTTTTCGTTTAGGGTATTGAGTAGTTTAACGTCACCTGGCACTGAAGAAACAATTTTTCTAGGATGCGGGTGAAAGGTAATTATTACAGTCTCCCCACCTATGCGTGCGGCTTCCGCTTTAATCTGTGCTAGGATCTGCTGGTGCCCTTGGTGTACGCCATCAAAAGTACCAATAGTTACTACTGCTTGGTTGAAATTGGGAAGAGAGCTTGCCAGTTCGTGGTGTACCTTCATATAAAGTGCGAAATTATGATTTTAGCGTGAAGAATTAAAGCAGATGAATTTTGAAGGATGATTTCAAGTTTCAGATTCCAATTGTACCTTCACGGCTCTATTAAAATTAGTTCTATGTCGTTGTATGCACAAAGAGGAGTATCTGCACAAAAAGAAGAGGTACATCAAGCCATTCAGAAGCTAGATCAAGGCTTATATCCCTATGCTTTTTGCAAAATTTATCCCGACTATCTCTGTAATGATAGTAATTGGGTGAATATTATGCACGCCGATGGTGCAGGAACCAAGAGCATTCTTGCCTACCTCTATTGGAAAGAAACGGGCGATTTGAGTGTGTGGGGAGGCATTGCACAAGATGCAGTAGCCATGAACCTAGACGATCTATTATGCGTGGGTGTAAGCGATCAATTACTTTTTTCTTCTACCATTGATAGAAATAAATCTCGTATAACTGGAGAGGTACTCGAAGCCATTATTAATGGCACCCAATCGTTTTTTAATACACTCAAATCCTATGGGGTTAATATCCATTATTTGGGGGGAGAAACTGCTGATGTGGGGGATGTGGTTAGAACCGTTGCAGTAAATGGAACCATGACGAGCAGATGGCCAAAGTCTAAATTAATCACCAACGATAAAATTGACGTTGGAGATGTAATTGTGGGATTTTCAAGTGCTGGCAAAGCCGATTATGAAACTGAGTACAACAGCGGCCTTGGAAGTAATGGGCTAACAAGTGCACGTCACGATGTGTTGGAAAAATATTATGGCTTAAATTTTCCTGAGTCTTATGAGCCCTCTTTAAGCAATGAAGTAGTGTATATTGGAAAGAATAGGTTAACAGACACCATTGATATTGAAGGAGACACCATTTCAATTGGTAAACTGCTATTATCACCCACTAGAACTTATGCCCCGTTAATGAAGCAGTTATTAGACGTGCATTTTAATGAAATAAATGGCGTAATTCATTGCAGTGGAGGTGGGCAAACCAAGTGCATGAAATACCTGCCCCAGCCATTAAGTATTATCAAGAACAATCTTTTTACGCCCCCGCCCGTTTTCAATTTAATAAAAGATAATTCTGGGGCTGATTGGAGAGAAATGTACCAGGTATTTAACATGGGGCACCGCCTAGAAATATTTACCAATGAGGTTTCTGCCGCTAAAATGATTTCAATTGCCGAAAACCTAGGAATTGCAGCACAAATAATTGGGAAGGTGGAACCTGCAACAACGGGCAAGTCAACCTTACGCTTGCAATCTGATTTTGGAGAAATTCTGTATTAGAAGCGCTTTTATTATTAGGTAAAACAGCTCTAAGCAGGCACTCAAATGCAACTGAATATTAACAGATCTACAACTTAGGCCAAAGCGTATATTTGTACATAGTTTTATTAAAGCAACCATATGTTAGAAACAGTTATATCGCTTAAAAATGTAAATATCTACCAAGGCAATAGCCTTATTCTGCAAGATGTTAATTTTGACATTCATAAAGGTGAGTTTGTATATTTAGTAGGCAAAACAGGAACAGGAAAAAGTAGTCTGCTTAAAACCTTGTACGGTGAATTGCAGTTGACAGAAGGATCTGCTTCGGTAGTGGGTTTTGATATTCGGCAGATGGACTGGAAAAAAGTTCCTTTCCTTCGTAGGAATTTGGGTGTTGTATTCCAAGATTTTCAGTTGCTCACCGATAGAAATGTACAAGAGAATTTAAAATTTGTGCTGAGGGCAACGGGCTGGAAAGATGAGCGACTGATTCAAGAAAAAATAAATGATGTATTAGATAAAGTGGGACTGAAAACGAAGGGCTTTAAAATGCCTTTTGAAATGAGTGGCGGTGAACAGCAGCGAGTAGATATTGCCCGGGCACTACTCAATTCACCTAAACTAATTCTGGCCGATGAGCCTACTGGCAATCTCGATCCTGAAACCAGCGATGAAATTATGCAGCTCCTCATTCAAATTGCCAAAGATTATGGTACTACAGTGGTAATGGCTACTCATGATTTTATTGTAATCAACCGATATCCTGGCAGAATGCTAAAGACTGAGAATGGAAGAGTGGCAGATAGTGCAAATTCGGGCGGATAGAAGTTAATTCCCCCAAATCCATCCCATTTGTTTAATGGCATTTTGCTCATTGCTGTACCTGTTTTCTAATAAGCGTTTTCTCAAACTAATATCTTCCAAAGTAAAGGGTTGGTTGAAGAGTTGCGCAATCAAATCCTTAAAAGCATTGGCTGTATTGGCAAGGTAACAAGCGGTAGATAGCCCCGTTTCTGCAACCGTAGCATCATTGGCAATAATATGCTTCCCATTAAAAATAGCGTTTAGCAATTTTACTTTTGTTCCCGTATAGATATATGAGGGTATTATATTGATATGAGCTTTGGCAATCATGTCTTGCAATTCCTTTTGAGAAGGGTTGGCAACCAAACAAGAAAATTTACTAGAATAGGCCAAGGTCTCCAATTTTTTAGAAGGATTTTTGCCAGCAATTACAAATGGTATCTCCATGTTTTTAAACACATTCTCAAGCAACCATATAACCGCTTTCTCATTTACATCTACGCCTAAATCACCATGATAAAAACAGTAAGAACCCATTCCTTCCTCAGTACTTAATGACCAATTGGGTAGGTATAATTCCAACTCTTCAATATTGGCACATCCAAATTCATTTCGGTAAACATCATTATCAGCTTCCTTGGTAGCCCAAAATGTGGCTTTGTTAGCAATCGTTTTCTCATAGCACTTTAGTAGTCTCGATTCATGCCAATAATATGCTTTCTTAAAAGGAGAACTGCTGTTCTGGTATAATTCCTTGTAATAGCGGTATTCTACATTGTGAAGGCGCACAAAACAACGGCGATTTTTAAAACGCTCATCGTGTAATAAGAAAGTACAATGCACCCCTTCCATGAAAATAGGATGGTTGTCTTTTAAAAGATTTAGGTACAGATTCTCATTAATGCGACTAGATACAATATAAGGCAGTTGGGTAGAAAACCCCTTATGTCCACTTAATCTTTTATAATAATTAACCGTTGTACAGTATTGATTTAGTGTATCTTGTTCACCTCTCCCGTATTCAAAACAGTGTAGGTGTATTTTAATACCCAGTGCTTGAAATGCAGGGAGTTTATAAAAAACGTCACAAGCTCCACCATAATCAACCGGGTAGGGAACGTCGAATGCTATGATGTGTAAATGCTTTTCCAAATTATAGTTTGTGGTAAAAATCAATCAGTTTAACAGATTCGTTCTCCCAATTCAGTACGGCACCTGCCTCTAGTGCTGCGTTGCGGAGATTCTGATAGAGAACATCATCTGCCAACAATTTGTTCAAAGCAGCTGCAATTGATTTGGGTTGAAGATCACTAATGAGAAGTGCAAAGGGGTATTGGGAAACAATTTCTGCATAAAGTGGGTAATCCACACAAAGTTGCGGCGTTCCAGCCATCATATAATCAAAAAAACGGTTGGCCAACGAATAGTACTGGTTAACTCCCTCCCGCTCAAAAATTGTAATGCCTATAAAAGCCTGTTGGGTAATTATGCGGAGGGCTGCGGGCAAAATAGTACCCTTGAGAAATACCTTGTGAGAAAGCTGGTATTGCGCTATTAAAGCTTTGGTTTGCTCCATAAAATTACCCTCTCCCACAATCCACAATGGGGCATCTACCCATTGCATGGCTGGAATTAATTGCTCAAAACAACGACCTTTATTCACAGCCCCTTGATATAAAATATATTTACTAATTAATTGATTATCAATTTTTTCTAATGAATACTTAAACTGAATATTTCGTATTACTTTGTAATGAACCCCATAGTTTTGGTTGAATAATTGGGCGAGCCGGCTGTTCACGGTATATCCTTTTTTAAAATAAGGCACTGCAAAACTTTCAATTGCTTTCCAAAACCATTGTATTACTGGCCTCTCCCTCACTTCCTTCTGTTCGGTAAAATATTCGTGCGCGTCGTACACCCTTTTTTTACCCCTAAAAAAAGACGCAACTAATACGGGCAGAATGGTATCAAGGTCAATGGCGCAAATGACATCACAGGGCTGAAACAGCAGAAAAAACAGCAGACGGATATTATATTCAAAGTAAAAAAGCGGCCCTTTCTGAAAGAAACAGTTTAGTCGCTTTTTACGGTATTGTTCAATTTGCAAAGGATCTGAATTGTTTCTCTCAACCCCTACTAAAATAACCGCATAGCCGATGGACTGTAAGCTGCTGCAAATACGGTGCATCCGTTGGTCGTAGTTGAGGCTGTTGGTTACTGTAAAAACAATGGTTTGCAAATTGTTGTGGATTTAAGCTTGGTGCGTATTGGTGAAATGGGTTTCTGCATAGCCCATCTGGCTAATTTACGAATATAGGAGCAAACTTACATTGTATCAATGCGAGTATAAGCCTAACATGGTTATTGTGATTGTTTGCCATTTAATATAATTTTAAATTACAGTAAAATCTTGTAATTAATTGATTAATATATTTTTAATGAATAAATTATTGACCAAAATATGCCAAATAATTAACCCAGGCAGTTTCTTGGTTTTAAAAGCAACTTCTACACCTGTTATCAACAGCCGTTTTTTCTTTCTATTTTTTCTTCTCCATTTAACTTATGTTCGCAGGTACTAAACAAGCATAACGTGAGATTAAAATCATTAGAAATCAAGGGGTTTAAAAGTTTTGCTGACAAAACAGTGGTAAGTTTTGACGAAGGTATTACGGGTATTATTGGCCCCAATGGTTGTGGCAAGAGTAATATTATTGACAGTATTAGATGGGTAATTGGGGAGCAAAAAATATCTGCATTAAGAAGTGAAAACCTTGAAGCATTGGTTTTTAACGGAAGTAAAACAAGAAGCGCGAGTGGATTAGCCGAAGTGAGCCTTACTTTTGAAAATACCAAAAACCTCTTGCCTACTGAATTTAGTACGGTTACCGTTACTAGGCGTTTTTATAAAAATGGGGAAAGTGAATACCGCTTGAATGATGTTACTTGTCGCCTTAAAGACATCCACAATCTTTTTCTTGATACTGGAGTAAGTACCGATAGCTACGCCATTATTGAATTGGGAATGGTAGATGATATTATTAAAGACAAGGAGAACAGCCGAAGAAAAATGTTGGAGCAGGCTGCTGGCATTACCATTTACAAGACCAGAAAAAAAGAGGCCAAGAATAAACTTGATGCCACCGAGCAGGATTTGGCACGTATTGAAGACCTTTTATTCGAAATCAATAACCAGCTTAAAACACTGGAGAGCCAAGCTCGTAAGGCAGAGAAATTCTACGAAATCAAAAAAGAATACAAGGAAATAGCAGTTGAATTGGCCAAAGCTGCTTTGGAAGGGTTTAATATTTCTTACAAAGAACTTTCTGAGCAACAGGAGACTGAATTCGATAAAAAAATGCAACTCGAAGCAACCATTGCTATAGAAGAAGCAGCTATTGAGCAGGAGAAAGTCTCTTTTATTACCCAAGAGCGTGAATTGCAAACCCTGCAGGTTGGCTTTAATGAACTGCAACAAAATTTACGCAGCAAAGAGAATGAGAAAAACCTGGCCAGTCAGAAATTAGAATACCTCAAAGAAAAAGAAACCAACCTCAAAGATTTTTTAGTAAAAGCTACTGGTCAACTTAAAACCATTGGCGACTCAATAGAATATTCTCAGTTGCAGGTGGGAGAGGAAGAACAAAACCTGAGCCATTTACAAGATAAAGTAGAGGCCGCTCGGGTGGCTGTAGAAACTAAGCGCAAAATATTTGATGAAAAAAGGGCTGGGGTTGACGCTGTTAGAAACCAGTATCAGCAATACCAACGAAACCAGTTTGATGCTGAGAAAAAAGTAGCGGTGGCAGATACTTCTATCCAAAACTTGCAACGCATGCAGTTGCAGTTATCTGACGAAAAAGAAAATAGAACCCAGCAATTACAGCAATTACAAATAGAGAGTAATGATAAAGAAGAAGCACTTGATTTAAAGCGAGTTGATTTGGTGCAGTTGCAAGAGCAACACGAAAAAACCAAGGAGCTGATATTTGAAACACAGTCGCAACTCGAAGTACTGCGAGGTGAATTGGCCAATGAAAATAGAAAACTCGATGCCAAACGGAATGAATACAATCTGCTAAAAAGCCTAATTGATTCAATGGAAGGTTATCCAGAGAGTATTAAATTCTTGCATAAAAACAGCGATTGGAACCATACAGCACCCATTCTCTCTGATATTATTTATGTAACAGAAGCATACCGCACTGCGGTAGAAAATGTATTAGAGCCCTATCTAAATTATTATGTAGTTAATAATCTAGAAGAAGGGTTACAAGCGGTTCGCTTATTAGATACCCATCAAAAAGGAAAAGCCAATTTCTTCTTGCTCGATCAGTTTGAACAATTTAGAAACGAAAGCCATCAACCCAATAATACCATTAAAGCCCTTGATGTAATTGAAGTAGATGAGCCCTACAGCAAACTTGCAGCATACCTATTGGGCAATGTATATATAGGCGAGAACGAAGAAGCCATTCACAACAGCAATGGCGCAGTAGTGCTGGAAAAAACGGGTAAGTACGTAAAAGGAAAATATACCCTCACTGGTGGTAGTATTGGATTGTTTGAAGGGAAGAAAATAGGCCGTGCCAAGAACCTAGAGAAATTGGCAGAAGAAATCAGCGATCAGGAATCGGTGGTGAGTCTACTCAAAGCCGATATTCAGGCAAAGCATAATGAAGTAATTACTTTTAGCGATCAGTTAAAAGAACACGCTATCCGTGCTACGGAGCAGGAAATCAATCAATTGACCAACCAGGTTTTTGCAGCTAAAAATAAAATAGAAAATCTATTGGCTGCCCAGCAGAACGGTGAACAACGACTAACGGATATTGAAGGTAGGTTAGAAGATGAGCAGGATGGAATTGCAGAAACCCGTGAACTATTAATTGAACTCAATGCTCAGTTACAAGCCACTGCCGAAGAAATGCGCAATATTGAACAGGACTATCAAACGGCTGAACAAGCCTACCATTTTGCTTCTGGTGAGTATAATGAAACCAATCTTCAACTTACACGCCAGCAAAGCAAGCTTACTACCTTAAAACAAGAGCTGGTATTTAAAGAAAACCAACTGAACGATTTGCACGAGCAAATAAAAAACAATACCGCTCAATTGGCAGAAGCGGAGGCGGATATTGTAGAAGGAAATACCGCATTGCAATCGGTAGATCAATTATTGGTAGAATTGATGCGTAATAAAGAAGCGGAAGAGTTAAAACTCAACCAAGCCGATCAGGCTTACTATAATTTCCGAAATGCATTGCAGGAAAAAGAGAGTGAACTGCGCTTGAAAGTGAAGAGCAAGGAAATGATAGATCACCTGATGAATGAGCTTAAAGACAAACTCAATGAATTGAAACTACAACTGGCAGGAATGAAAGAACGCCTAAGTGTGGAATTTAAAATTGAACTGGATGAAATCATTGATCAGCCCAGAACCTCAGAAACACCGCTTGAAGAATTACAGGCTTCATCTGATCGAATGCGCAAACGATTAGAAAATATGGGTGAGGTAAATCCCACTGCTATTGAAGCATATACCGAAATGAAAAAAAGGTATGAATTTATTTTTGAACAGAAAAGCGATCTGGTTACTGCCAAAGAGAGCCTACTCCAAACCATATTGGAAGTAGAACTTACGGCCAACCAGCTTTTTTTAGATACGTTTAATAAAGTAAGAGAGAATTTTCAGAAAGTGTTTAAAGCCTTATTCACCGAAGAAGACACCGCCGATATGATTTTGGTGAATCCAGACAATTTAGCCGAAACAGGTATTGAAATTGTAGCCAAGCCCAAAGGTAAACGCCCTAGTTCTATTACCCAGTTAAGTGGGGGTGAAAAAACACTTACAGCTACTGCTTTACTCTTCTCCATCTACTTAATTAAACCGGCTCCATTCTGTATTTTAGATGAGGTAGACGCACCATTGGATGATGCCAATGTGGGCAAATTTACCCAAATGATTAAGAAGTTTAGCGACAACTCCCAGTTTATTATTGTTACCCACAACAAACAAACCATGGGCGCAGTTGATGTGATTTACGGCGTTACCATGCAAGAGCCCGGCGTAAGTAAGCTGGTGCCGGTTGACTTTAGAAGTCTCAACTAAATCAATTTCAAACGGCAAGTAAATCCGTACAATATAGATTACCTTTGCGCCTCAAATAACCATTTGGGGCGCTTTTATTCAGCACAATGAAGTACGAAAAAGAAATCAACAGAAGAAAAACATTTGCCATCATCTCTCACCCCGATGCAGGCAAGACTACCCTCACCGAAAAACTCCTTTTATTTGGGGGTGCTATTCAGGTGGCCGGTGCCGTAAAAAGCAATAAAATTAAGAAGGGTGCCACCAGTGATTTCATGGAAATAGAGCGCCAGCGAGGTATCTCTGTGGCTACATCGGTAATGACTTTTGAGTACCAGAATACCCTCATCAATTTATTGGATACACCTGGCCACAAAGACTTTGCTGAAGATACTTACAGAACCCTTACCGCGGTGGATAGTGTGATATTGGTGATTGACAGTGTAAATGGCGTTGAAGCCCAAACCCGCAGATTAATGGAAGTCTGCCGCATGCGTGATACACCCGTAATTGTTTTCATCAATAAAATGGATCGCGATGGGAAAAATCGCTTTGACTTACTGGAAGAAATTGAAAAAGAATTGGGCATATCCCTCCATCCAATGACCTGGCCCATTAATAGTGGTAAGGAATTTAAAGGCGTATATAACCTAGATAATAAAAGCCTGCGCCTTTTTCAGGCCAGCACCAAAGCTGCGGAAGAAGATACCGTAGCCATCAACAACCTGAATGAAGAAATATTAGATGCAAAAGTGGGGTCGCGAGATGCAGCCCAACTGCGTGAAGACGTAGAATTGATTGATGGCGTATATGGCGCTTTGGATGCGGCAGATTATTTAACGGGTAAAATAGCTCCTGTATTTTTTGGTTCGGCCGTAAATAATTTTGGGGTAAAAGAAATGCTTGATAGTTTTATTCGCATTGCTCCCATACCTCGAAGCAGAGAAACTACTGTAAGAACAATAGAAGTAGGGGAAGATAAGTTCAGTGGGTTTATTTTTAAAATACACGCCAACCTCGATCCCAAGCACCGCGATCGTATTGCTTTTATGCGGGTATGCAGTGGAAGGTTTGAGCGCAACAAATATTATCACCATGTGCGGAACAGTAAGGAAATGCGCTTCAGCAATCCCTATAGTTTTATGGCACGAAGTAAAGATATAATTGACGATGCTTACGCGGGAGATGTTGTGGGCTTATTCGATACCGGAAATTTTAAAATAGGAGATACGCTAACAGAAGGCGAAAAATTCTTCTTCAGTGGCATTCCTACTTTTTCGCCCGAAATTTTTAAAGAGCTGGTGAATAAAGATCCAATGAAGACCAAGCAGTTGGAAAAAGGCATTAGTCAGCTTACAGATGAAGGCGTTGCCCAATTATTCACCCAGTTTGGGGGGAATAAAAAAATCATAGGCTGCGTAGGAGAACTGCAATTTGAAGTAATACAATACAGACTCCTACACGAATATGGAGCTGCTTGTGAATTTAGGACCTTGCCTTTTTTCAAAGCTTGCTGGCTTACGTGCACCGATCCAAAGAAATTGGACGATTTTCTTCGCTTCAAGCAGTCCAATGCTGCGCTCGATAAAGACGAGCAGCCTGTTTATTTGGCACAGAGCGAATGGTTTTTAAATACAGAAATAAATAATAATCCTGACATAATATTTCATTTTACCAACGAAGTAAATAAATGAATATAGAACAGTATACTTATCCACTTCTATTTGCGTTATAAGCAAGCCGAACAACAAGCGTAAATTCAGCCAATGTCTTCCATGCTATTCAGTAAAATTACGGTTCCTCCCATTGAGCACCTGATGCTGAATAAACTCGGCTACGGGCCTGATGAATGGTCGCTCAATCGCATCAACACCCTTGGTTATAAAGAATATATTGAGGAACAACTTTCGCCTAATTCAGCATTAGATCAGGTATTGAACCAGAAGCTGAAAACACTCGATTACAAAATACAATACGAACGCTATACCGCAACTGGTGAAAACCTAAAAGTAAAAGAAGCGCGTCCTTATCAATTAATGGATGCGGAATTAGCCAAGCTCTGGCCCTTGAACAAGCCCGAAGTTGCTTACGAAGAAAAAATTTATCCAGCCAAACAGGTATTTGGTGCCACTTTATTAAGAGGCGTGTATAGCAAGTGGCAGTTGAAAGAATTGCTCGTAGATTTTTGGCATAATCATTTTAATATAAGTGTGAATATAGATGATCGGGTGGCTATTGCCTTTCCCATTTATGATAGGGAAGTGATTAGAAAAAATGCATTGGGGAATTTTAGACAAATGTTGGAGGCCGTGGCTAAAAGTGTTTGTATGCAATGTTATTTAGACAATGCAAGCAGCAAAGCCAGCCCCGCTAATGAAAACTATGCAAGGGAATTATTTGAACTCCATACCATGGGTTCAGATCATTACCTCAATCACTTATACAACCGTTGGAGAGAAGTACCGGGTGCAACCGAGGGAATGCCCGAAGGATATATAGATGAAGATGTGTATGAAGCGGCAAGGGCATTTACGGGTTGGACAATAGCCGATGGTTCAGACGATTGGAAGGGGGGTAAATTTGCAAATACGGGTGAATTCTTTTATTTTGAACAATGGCATGATAATTATCAAAAGCGGGTACTTGGGGTAGAATTCAATCCCAATCAACCCCCAATGGCCGATGGTAAAAAAGTACTCGACTTGTTGGCACAACATCCTGGCACCGCAAGAAATATTTGTAAAAAATTATGTATCAGGTTGGTATCAGACTATCCTAGTAAGGAATTAGTTGACCTTGCAGCTAGGGAGTGGATGTTGAAACTAGATGCGCCCGATCAAATAGCATCGGTAATAAGGGTGATAGCCAGATCAGAAGAATGTAGGCTTACTTGGGGAAAGAAAATAAAGCGACCATTGGAGTTGGTTATTTCCTCTTTTAGGGCAGTGAATGCACAGGTAACGCCAAATGATAATCTATTGTGGGCGTTGTTGCAGATGGGCCAGCAGCCCTTTGCTTGGCCGGCACCTACGGGCTATCCAGATCAGTCTAATTATTGGGTAAATGCAGAAATGTTGTTGCGTCGTTGGAATTTCCCCATCAACCTTTTGAATTATGATTGGCATCAGTATGCGAGTGCCGATGTGGGGAGTCAAACCCCAGATCATTTAAAATCTTGCAAGGATGTAACGGTATTTTGGCTAAAAAAAATACTGGGTTATTTGCCCGCAGAAGACACCGTACAAAACCTAAGTGTATATTTAGCAGATGGGGGAAGGGCTGAGAGAGAATTTGGCGCAAGAGGTAGTATGAGAGACCAACGAGTGGGTTGGTTGGTTACGGCAATATTGTTATTACCCGATTTTCAAATAAGATAATGCAGCGGAGAAATTTTATACAAACTTGTAGTTCTGCAACTGCGGCTATGATGCTGACTGGTATTAGTGGATTGGCCATGCGCTCCACTGCCATTGTGAATGATGAAATATTTGTCCTCGTATTTTTAAGGGGTGGGTGTGATGGGCTACAATTGGTAGCACCTGTGAATGATCCGCATTATATAGCAGATAGAGAGCCTGCATTAAGGGTAGCAGAAAGTGGAGATAAAATGGGATGGATGCTGAAAAATGGATTGGGGCAGGTAGATTTTCGGTTACACGCAGCAGCGGAGCAGTTGAAAGAACTGTACGATGCCGATCAAATGGCCATTATACACGCTTGTGGGTTAACGAATGGAACTAGGAGTCACTTTGACGCGCAAGACATGATTGAGAAGGGAATACAGAGCAAAACCATGCAGGGAGCCAATATGAACCAAGGTTGGTTGGCTAGGTATTTGAATACATTGAGTAATAAAACAAATTTCAGTGCTATTGCAGCCGGAGCAGCTATGCCATTGAGTTTATGGGGATCACCAACGGCGGTATCAGTAAATGGACTGGGAGATTTTGCCTTGCAGGCAGATGGTAATTTCAATAATCTTATCCGTAAATCCTATACGGATGAATCGGTATTGGGAAGAACGGCATTGCAGACTTTTTATACGATAGATTTATTACAGAAAAAAATAGCGCGACGAGCAAATGGAGAAGCAGTGGCATACAAACCGGAGGCCAATGCTAAATATGTAGAAGATCAATTTGGTAAATCGCTCCGCAATGTGGCGCAGTTGGTAAAGCTAGATATTGGCATGCATGTGGCAACAGTAGATTATGGGGGGTGGGATACGCATGAGTACCAAGCATACCGATTTCCAGAGTTGGTAAAAAGCCTCTCTGCCAATCTGCATGCATTTTACAATGATTTAAATCGTTACCACAGCAAACTTACTGTGTTGGTAATGAGTGAATTTGGGAGGAGGGTAAAGGGCAATAAAAGCAATGGTACCGATCATGGCTATGGTAATGCAATGTTGGCATTAGGAGGAAAAGTAAAGGGCGGAAAAATGTATGGCAATTGGAAGGGTTTGGCAACGGAGCAATTAGACAATGGGGTGGATCTGGCAGTAACCACCGATTACAGAACTATTTTGCAAGAAGTATTAACAAAGCGAATGAATGCAAGCAAAGATTTAAAATATATATTGCCCGGATTTAATCAAACTGCTGGGTTGGATTTTTTGTAGGTACTGTTATGCATTGAAAATCCCAGTCAAAATTAAATTCAAATACAAAATTACAATTACACGTTTCAATAATTTTAAAGTGTCTATTTAACGCTCCAGATTTTGTTTTTTAGGGTTCAAAATTCCTCCCATTTTGCGCTCCGATCATTCCATTATTCTCAGGTTCATCCCCTTAGAAGTACTGGAAAACTCAGGTGCATACATACTTTGAATGCTGCCAATGCCTACCGAAAAATCACCAATATGCGTTGCCATCAATTCATACGTAAAAATATAAGTGCCTTTGGGTAAGAAGGGGATGAAAAAATTACTACTCACGTCTTTGGTACTTTCATAATAACCAAGGCCATCTTGCCATTTATAGCCACTAAGTGTATTCAGTGGCTCTGTAGCCGCTGCACGAAGGTCTTTCAGGTGTAGGTATTCCATATCTCTATCTGCCTTCAATACCATTCGCACCATTATTTTAGTGCCTATTTTCACTCCTTCATTTTCAGTAAGCACCATCCAAATTTTACCAGTGCTGTCTTTACGTTCTACCAATAATTCTTTACTGAGTAATAAGGGAGAAGCAGCTGGTGTAATTTTATTTAGGTCTTCAAAATACTGCCAATAAACGGCTCCATAAGAAGGCTGGGTAGATGGTTCAGTAGTTTTTACAGTGATTTTTATATTTCCCATTTGAGGAATTACTTGCGCCCCATCTACTCTTTTTTTGAAATAACCGCTGCCAGCTTCTGTATTTTCTATATTGCTGTTGATATTCAATTTGCCCAACTGAACACTTACCGTTCTGCCGTTATTTAACCATTCAGTTCCAGCTAGTAAAAGCGCATAACAGGCGTCTGCTGTGGCAATAGTGGTGTTCCAATGATTGGTATGTTTGTTCAATATCAGCCAACCACGCATTGAGTTGATGGATTGAGTAGTGGCTTTATTTTTTTCCTGTTCATTTATTTCACTAAAGCAACTGATCATCATAGCTTGGTGTATAATGGGCGATTGGTACCAACTGTTTGCATGGCTTGTTTTCCAATACATACCTAGTTCTGGGTTGATGATGGACTGTTCTAATAAAGAAGGAAGTATATTTTGCATGACCATTTTTTCTTCTTTATTGCGATAATAGATCAGTGCCAGCATTGCTTGATAATAAGTGTTCTGTTTGTTCCAATATTTTTTTCCTTGTTCGTAAAAGAATTGGTGCGCCTCTGTGGATTGATTGGCGATATCGCTAAAAAAACTTCGCATGAAAAGATACTCAATGGTTGGTCCGTAAAGGGATTGCTGTGTTCGGAAATTTTTATATTGTTTGAGCGCATTAAAATCGGTCGCAATTTGATGATCCATGAACTGAATGGCTTTTACCAATATCGGTCTCAAACGCAATGCAATATTGGGTGATAATGCCCCCAGCCTTTTTAATTTGCCAATACCTGTAAGTATATAGTTGGTAATATATTTATCGGTATTGCCACCTTTAAACCAAGGAAATCCACCATCGGTGAGCTGTAATTGTTCTAGTTGTTGAATCCATTTATCGGTTTGCTCATCTAGCCGACTGGCATTGAATAGCATCGCAATTTGTTGCTTTTGTGTGGCTTCATTTTCTGCTTCTAATGCCCAAGGCGTTTCTTGTAAAATAATTTGTTTGAGTGTTTCGTTTTTTTCGAGTTCGCTTTTTAAGGCACTTGAATTGTTCTTCCATTCTGCAAAAACAGATTTGATGCGGCTGTTTTTATCAACAATATAAGCCCCTAATAAGTTGGCATAAAGTCGATTGAAATTTTGTTCTGCGCATTCATACGGATATTCCATTAAATAGGGCAGGGCTTGCACCGCATTCCAGATTGGGTGGGTAGTATATTCAACCGTGAGGGATTGATGCACCAAACTTTCGCTTTTGTTGTTGATGAGTTTGGTAAATGAAAATAGTTGGGTGGTATCTTTTGATAAAAAAATTGGGAGACTTTCGGTAACCAATTGTCGGTTAGTAAGCACGGGTAAGGTATTTTCTTCTCCATCGCTGTAATTGCCTGTTCTCGCAATGATTCGCCAAGTAAGCGGTTTATTAAAGCTGTAAGGGATTTGTATGGGGAATTTAACAACAGAAGATTCCCCTGCTGCTGCTGTAAAATATTGTTGTGGAAATACATTTTGAAACCAACCATCAACCGATTTATTAGTGGCAGCATCTAGTAATTCCAGTGTAATGGTGCCCGTTAATTCTGTATTGCTTAGGTTGGCAATTTTGGTGCTGAATTCCATTTGATCGCCTTCTTTCAAAAAACGAGGAGCATTGGGTTGTACCATCAGTGTTTTTTGGGTAAGAATGGTCTCGCTATTACTGCCAAAAGCAAGGTCTTTGGTATGCGCTATACTCATCCATTTCCATTGAGACACTGCATCTGGTAGCGTAAAATTAAAGCTGAATTTACCGGTACTGTCGGCTTGTAATTGCGGAAAAAAGAAAGCAGTTTCGTTAAAGTTTTTTCTAATTTGTACGGGCGGCATTTCTGCTTCATCTTTTTCAATAACGACGCCGTTTTCGTTTTCTCCATTTATTAGTGATGCAGCTTTTTCACTATTGGATACGGTATTGACACCCCTTATTTGGATAGATTTTTGTTTGATTCCTTCTTCACTTTTAGTACTGAATGCAAACCGCTCGTTTTCAATCATTTTAGTATCAGCCATTGCCATATTAAACGGTGTATGGCGACTTCCACCCCAAAGTTCTTCACCCGAAGATGCCAATATATTTCTGCTAAAATAGTCTTCGGGAATATTGGGATAGAGCCAACCATTTTGTCGCGTTTCTCCAATTGCAAAGAGATTGCTTACAAAGCTGCTGCTCCAATTCAATGACTCCCATAAATTGGGATAGAGCCAACCATGCGGTTTTAGGGCGTCTAAGCTGGCATCATACATGCCTGTTAATAATTCCGCAGCATGCTGTAAACTGTTTTCACCGCTTAGTTCCATGCTGAATTTTTCTTTGCTGCCCGGTTCATAACTACTGCGATGGGTGCTGTATTTTATTTGTAATTCCTTATTAGAAAAGGGTACAATTACTCGGTATTGATTGGTGTAAAAGCGACCATGATAAACGTATGCATCTGTTATAATAATATTACCCCTGTCTTTTTCTTGGGGAATAAATTTGAGTGCTTCTAGTGTACCTGTTTTAAAATAAATATACTCATCACTTTTTTGGTATTCTCTTTTTATTTTTCTAATAGTGGGTATATTGGTGAATGAAGTGCCATTCATAAAAACGGCGGTATCCCCAGGTTTTGCGGTACTTGAAACAGCCGTATGAAACTGATAAGCAGGGAATGGTATTTTTTTAAGTGCGCTGTCGTAAACCGCTACAAATAGTTCACTGCTTATTTTTTTTCCAATTGAGTCTGTTGCGGTCGCCATAATTTTATACATACCCGCTTCTATGATTCCCTCCTGAATTGGAATGGTATCAGTATCGGTAGTCTGCTGCATTAACTGCGTAAGTGGCCAACTGGTTTGATCCAGTTCATTGTTGTATTCGTCGTAAGGAAAAAGCTGGTGGTATTCGGGTTGGGTAAATATAAATTGATCGGGTTTGCTCCAATAACGTTTTCTAATAGCTTTTTCAGGTGGTTTTGTTTTAAAAAGTGTGAGGGTGATTGCTTTTTTTTCTTTGTAGCCATTGTTGTTGAATGCAGTAGCAATAATATGTTTGAATGCATTTTTTTCTACAAGGCCAGCATTTTGTATAGATAGTTGAATGGAAGTATTACTAGCTTTAGCAGTAGTAGTGCCTATTCTGCTTTCTCCATTCAAATCGGTGATAGTAGCTTCTATATGGTAGTATACATTTATTTCAGCGTTACCAATTGCTTCATCATATTCTGCTTTAAAAGCGATGGCAAAATTGCCTTTTTCATCCGTAACGGTCTCGCCACTACCTATTTCAATATTAGAGGATGGGGGATAGGAGCTTTTATTGAAGTGGTTTACCACCGAAGTATTTTGCTTAATGGTGTAAACTACTTTTCCGCCATTAATTGTATTGCCAGCATACGCAATGGCTGAACCAGTTATATGGAGGCTGTCGTTTAATAGATGGCTTTTGGTGGACTTGTTAAATACTACACTAAATTTTGGAAGCTTGTATTCTTCAACAGCAAAATAAGTGGCGGACTGATTGTAGTCGGGTAGTTCAATGCTAAACTGTCCCGTAAGTAATTGTTGGGGCAATTTAAATTGTCCCGCAAAAGAACCGTATTCATTTAGAGAAAAAACAGCGGAGTCCACTCGTTTTCCATTTACATCTTTCAAAAAAACAGTAAGTGGATTTTTATCTATAGCTAATTTACTGCGTTGTGTAATAAAATCTTTGGTAATGGCAATTCCTTTAAAATAAACCAGTTGACCGGGTCTGTACAGAGAACGATCGGTGAAAAAGAAAACTCTTTTGGCATTTTTTTCAAATGCAATAGGGTTTTGGTTACCATCATCCGAGTTGTTGTACGGCAAGTTGAAGTATTCAAGTTCATCTACAAAAAGGCAATCTTTTCTCTTTTTAATTTCAAATAAATAGTCCTGTTGATAATTGGTTGAATAAGCAAATTTAAAACTACCGTTTTCATCAGTTTTATGCTCGGTACTTCCGCTTATTTTAGTAGATCGGTAATTCTTTCTATCTACTGAATAAATGGTAACTGTAGCATCTGAAACCGCTTTTCCGTTGGTGAATTCGCGCACAAAAATGCGGTTGTTTTCACGAAAATAACTGAAGTTAGAAACACTGAAAAAAGAAGCAGACAAGTCTTCTTTCTGAGGTGTAAATTCTTTGCTAGTACTAGTAAGCAGTAAATAATTGCCATGAGGCAATTCATCTATTTTAATTTCAACGCTGTGTTGTTGGTGGTCGTTGGTGGCAGGAAGTGCTTGGGAAAATTTTTTGAGTGCATTTAATGAGGCGAATATTTTCCAGTATTCATCTGAGTAGTTGGTTCTCAATAATTTTTTTGGATCAACTTTTATAATTCTGGCATACAGTGTATCTGTATTTCTATAATGAACCAAAACCCTAAATGGTTTGTAGGGTACATTTATTTTTTCTACCTCGGTATAAATTTTCTTTCCCAAAATTTGGAGCTGTAATCGGTAGAGCCCACTTTTTTCCCAAACTTGATTCGGATAGATTTTTTTAGCAGCATCTATATATTCGAGCGACTGATTATAAGCAAATCTTTTGGTGGTATCTCCTTGTGGCGTATACGATTGGGCGTTATTAAAATACTGCTCCGCCAACAGATACCATGCTTGAATGGAGGCAGGAAAAACCTTGTATTGTTCGGTGATTTCAAGTAAGGATGCTTTGTATATTTCTTCTTTTTGCGGGAAGTATGAAATGCTATTAATCCATTTAATTCTTTCCGTATTTACTTGAATAAATAGGGTTTTATCAGAATCGTTTTTACGATTGCGCAAGCGTTGTTGAAAGAGGCGAATGGCTTTCCAGGTATTGGAAAGTAAAGTAGGTCCGTTAAAGTCAGCCTCCATAAAAATTTCGGCACTTGCAAGTGTACGCATATCATGAATTTTTGGTGCAGGCAGTGCAGTTCTAGAAAAAATATAAGATTGCTGGTAATAATCAATGGCTTCACTACTAATCAAGTCAAATAAATTACTGGGATGCGTGCTGTCAGATCCTTTTAAAATTATGGTATTGTACAAGTTGGTATTTATTTGTTGCAATGCATAAGCGGGCTTGAGTGCAAATTGGAAGAGGCTGTCCACTGTTTTTTCAAAATCATCGGCAGTAAATGTATTGATGTCGTCTTTATTAATTGCATTGTTTCTTTTACGTTGAAAGATTATCCATCTTGCATCATTGTAATGTTTCAGGTATTGTTTGGCAAGAATGGTTTGCAGTATGGCCAACTGAACCGAGTCCGTTGTGGTTGCTATTTCTTTGCGTAAAAGAAGTATAGCGTTATTGGGGTTGGGGTCGGTTATTTGTTCTTCCAAACTCAACTGGTATAGTCTGCATTTGATGATTTGAGCGGACTGCTTTTCATTTTTAGCTTTACTATACAATTCTTTTATTTTAGCCAGCGCAGATTTGGGAAGCTGTTGGGCCATAACGAGACTATCAATTGTATTCCATTGTTTGGTATAGCTGCTGTCTTTTTGTTGGGCATACAAAAAATGAAGAGAGAAAGAGAGCAGGAATAATAAAAATAGTTTATTGGGCATGCGCTTATTTTAGGGTGTAATAGCTAAGATGCAAAGAGAAGGTATATTTAATAAAAAAGCCCGTTGCTGTTGAACAGAACGGGCTTATATTAACAATTGATTATCGTTTACTTTTTTAGTGCAGCAGCCATGGTCTTGCCAATATCAGCAGGGCTTGCAACTACTTCAATGCCACATTCAGCCATGATTTTCATTTTGGCAGCAGCGGTATCATCGGCACCACCTACAATAGCACCAGCGTGACCCATTCTTCTTCCTGGAGGGGCAGTTTGACCTGCAATAAAACCTACTACAGGTTTGGTTTTATGGTCTTTAATCCAACGGGCAGCTTCGGCTTCCATGCTGCCACCAATTTCACCAATCATAATGATGCCATCGGTTTCAGGGTCATTCATCAATAATTCAACTGCATCTTTAGTGGGGGTTCCAATAATTGGATCGCCACCAATTCCAATGGCAGTGCTAATGCCCAAGCCAGCTTTAACGGCTTGATCGGCTGCTTCATAGGTAAGTGTACCACTTTTAGATACAATACCAATTCTACCCGGGTTAAAAATAAAGCCAGGCATAATGCCTACTTTGGCTTCGCCAGCAGTGATAACGCCAGGGCAATTAGGTCCTATCAAACGGGTGTTGCTACCTTGTAAATAATTTTTCACTTTTACCATATCCATTACAGGAATGCCTTCTGTAATACAAATTACAAGCGCAATTCCAGCGTCTGTAGCTTCCATAATGGCATCTGCAGCAAAAGCAGGGGGTACAAAAATGATACTCACATCGGCGCCAGTTTGTTTAACTGCGTCGGCTACGGTGTTAAAAACTGGTCTGTCTAAATGAGAGGTACCACCTTTGTTAGGGGTAACTCCACCAACCACATTGGTTCCATACTCAATCATCTGCGAAGCGTGGAAACTACCCTCAGTTCCAGTAAAACCTTGAACAATTACTTTCGAATGTTTATTTATAAGTACTGACATAGCTTTTCTGAGATTTATTTATTTCGCCGCAAAAATAGGTGAAAAAGGAATATAGAATTAACTCCCGATTAAATCATCACTTTCTTAAATAAAACGGTCATTCCGTCATAATTCATTAAATGGCATTTTTGTTGCTGTAAGTAATTAAGTTAATCAACAAACATTTAATTTACATCAAATTATTAATTATTATGAGCACAAAAAACATTACCCTGATTGTAATTGCCGGCTTAGTCCTTTTATTAGGAGGATGTGGCTGCAATGGTTATAATGGTTTAGTAACACAAGACGAAACAGTAAATAAGGCATGGAATAATGTTCAGAGCGATTACCAGCGCAGGGCAGACCTGATTCCTAATTTGGTGAATACCGTTAAAGGGGAAGCAAATTTTGAGCAATCTACGCTAGAAAATGTGGTGAAAGCAAGGGCAAGTGCTACGCAGATGAAAGTAGACGCAAAGGATCTTACGCCTGAGAAATTACAGGAATTCCAAGCTTCTCAAGGCCAGTTATCACAAGCATTGGGTCGTTTATTGATGGTGACTGAAAACTACCCTACACTACGTGCCAATGAGGCATTCCGTGGTTTGCAAGCTCAGTTAGAAGGAACCGAGAATAGAATTAAAGTTTCTAGAAATGATTTCAATGCTGCCATTGCAGAGTATAATATTAAAGCTCGTTCATTTCCAATGAATATTTTGGCAGGATTAACTGGCTTTAAAGTTAAAGAAGGGTTCAAAGCTGAAGTAGGATCAGAAAAAGCTCCTGAAGTAAAATTCTAAACCCTACCCATGTTCGGACTATTCAAGAAAAAGCAGGTGGAGTATTTTTCTCCAGCGGAAAAAGATACCATTGTTGAAGCCATTCGCAAAGCCGAACAGCGCACCAGTGGTGAAGTGAGGATATATGTGGAAGCCAAATGCCCTAAAGCGGATCCTGTACAAAGAGCGGGTCAGATTTTTTGTAAACTAAAAATGGATCAAACTACTGCTCGAAATGGGGTATTGCTTTATCTCGCTATGGAAGATCATCGGCTGGCTATTTATGGAGATCAGGGAATTCACCAAAGCGTAGGGGATATATTTTGGAAAAATGCGGTAGATAAAATGTTGGCTCAATTCAACCAACAAGATTTTGTAGCAGGTATAGTGCAAATTATAGCAGATATAGGTACTGCATTGGAAACCCATTTCCCCTACGATGAAAAGGGAGATAAAAATGAGTTACCTGATGATATTGTTTTTGGAAAATAATCCAAAGCCCCTCTGTTAAGGAGGGGCTTTGTCACTGTTATACTATGAAGAAATATTTGGTCTTACTCCTTTTGTTACTGGTCGGTTTTACGGCCTTTGCTCAAAATATATTACCCAAGCCCAACCCTCCTCGGTTGGTGAATGATGCTGCTGGTGTACTTTCCAAAGAACAGGTTGCTTTTTTGGAACAGAAACTGGTGGCTTTAGATGATAGTTCATCCAATCAAATTGTAGTAGTACTCATTCCCACATTAGATGGAAATGCAGTGGAGGAATATGCCCTAAAACTTTTTAGAGATTGGGGTATTGGCAATAAGAAAACCAACAATGGAATATTAATTCTAGCCTCTATAGAAGACAGAAAAGTAAAGATAGAAATAGGCTATGGATTGGAGGGGGCAATCCCAGATATTACAGCTTCTAGTATTTATAGGAATGAGATAGTGCCAGCTTTTAAACAAAAAGATTATTTTAAAGGGATTGATCAAGCAATTGATGCACTCACAAAAGCGGCTGTAGGGGAGTATAAGGAGAAGCGAGAGCGTAGATCTGGAAAAAAAGGAAACTCCATGATTACTTTTATTGTGATTTTGATGGTGGTAATATTCATCCTTGGTGCTGGTAGGGGTGGTGGTGGCAGAGGCGGTGGAATGATGAGTCGAAGAGGTGCTGGAAATGTTGCAGAAGCCTTATTATGGTCTACTTTATTAGGAGGTGGACGAGGTGGTGGCGGTTTTGGCGGCGGTGGATTTGGTGGAGGCGACAGCGGCGGATTTGGTGGATTTGGTGGAGGAAGCAGTGGTGGCGGTGGTGCTGGAGGTAGTTGGTAACGTATATTTATGATATGCAATGGCGTAGTATATTTTTGTTATTTGTAAGTATTGGCACTGCTGGAGCCTATGCGCAGGTAAAAATACCCCAGCTTCAGCAAGTATTTAGCGTTGTTCAAACCCAACAAAGCAATACTGAAATGCATATTGCACAGGAGCAAATATTTATGCAATCCGATAGAATTACCCACGTAAATTATACCGTAGAAAGTATACACGAAAAAGGGTATCAGTTAAAAGGAATCACTACTAGCATCAGCGGAAAAATGCTCACTTGGAATCAAGCGCAATCTTTCAATTCTAATGATACAAGTGGGTTGAATAATGCTGAATTAAAGTGGATCAAAAACCTGCTTAATATTCCAATTTATATTGATGTGGTAAACAACCACGCTATTCCCACAAAAGATACAAGTGCTGCAACCTTGTTGCTTTCAGATGAAGATGTGGGCAAATATTTCTTCACTGTTTCCAACCCTAAACTTGGATACAGTTGGTTAGATTCTACCCAAACCGATAGCAGTAAAATAGTGTATCAATACCTAATAAGCAAAGTCGCAGCAGACTCAATAGCAGTTACAGTTTATGCTGATATATTTATTCGCCAACGAATGCAGCAAAACAATACGGGACTGGTGCAACAACTGAAAGGAATATTGCGCGCCACTAGGTGGTATAGTCCACAAAATGGATTATTGAAAAAAGAAGAAAGCAATACACTGCTTACCGGCTCTACAGAAATAAACGGCTCAAAAATACCTGTTCGAGTAACCATAAAAACGAGCTCGCAAGTAGAAAAAGAACGGTAGAATTACTTTCGTCGGATCGTCTTCCATCATTCGTCCCGACGTTCTCATATATGACCTTCTACCGTTCCCCTTTTACCTTCTCTGGTCTTTTTTACTTAGGTAATTTGCTTTTCACATAATCAGCAAGTTCTTGAACTCCTGCTGCTTCTTTCTTGCCAGCTAGGCTCTTCAAAACAACATTATTGATATATGCATCTGTTTGTGCCCTTGCTTGTTGGGGTATTTCATCTCTGAAATTGGCAATGGCATCTATTCCAGCTTTGAATTTAGCGGCATCTGTTACTTTTGCAAGGAATTCTGATAAAGAGCCCAAGGCACTGAATTTAACTTGCGACAAAGGCATTTTATTAAAACTGCCTATAATAAAATCATAGGAAGACTCATCACCATTTGCAATAATTACGGAAGTGATGGCAGCATTTAATCGCCCCTTACTTACCGTGTTCACCAATTCATTTGCAACTGCAAATGCTTTTTTTCCATCC
The DNA here is from genome assembly GCA_013297995.1 of Chitinophagales bacterium. Taxonomy (GTDB): domain Bacteria; phylum Bacteroidota; class Bacteroidia; order Chitinophagales; family Chitinophagaceae; genus Sediminibacterium. The sequence goes on from JAAFJB010000003.1 coordinate 70,852, forward strand.
AGCATATTCAGTGCCTCTAAAGCAGCACCTGCAACGGTGTAAGAAGAATCATAAATAGCTTTGGTAAACATAGGTTCATAAGCCGTTTTTTTAAGTTTGCCCAAAAACTGTATGGCATCAGCCCTTGCAAATTTAGAGGAGTCGTTGTTGGCAATTGATTCAATTTTGGCAAGGGTAATATCATCTACTTTAGCCGATCCAAAACTACCCAATGCCTTCATCCTGATTTTATAATAAGGGTCGTTCAACGCATCTGCAATTATTTTATAAGCAATAGGGTCGCTGCTGTTTTTTGATGCAAAATCAACGGCTTCTCTTCGGTCTAAATATGCCCCACCATATTTAAGTTGGTGTGCAAATTCGGCCAGCGACTTTGCATCTTTTTTCTCAGCCAATAATATTTTTAACGCATCAACATTTATCAAAGATGGTTTGGTAGTAGCTGGAAAATAAAAAGTATCCGCTTTGTTCGCAGCCCAAACTAGATATCTTTTTTTGGCAGCACCTTCATATACATCTATGGTAACGGGAAGTTTAAATAATTTATCTGCTTGTGTTTGCTTTAAGTAAACAGCAGCCTGTTTGGTAGCTTCATCGTATCCATAACTAATGTCTAGTTTGGGATGGCCACTTCCAAAATACCATTGGTTAAAAAACCAATTCAAGTCTTTGCCCGTAACAGATTCAAAAGCAAGTCGGAGTTTGTGACCACTGCCAGTTCCAAACTTATTATCGGTTAAGTATTTATTAAGCGATTTAAAAAAGGCATCGTCGCCTACAAAACTTCTGAGCATATGTAAAATGCGACCGCCTTTCTGGTAGCTTACAAGGTCGAACATATCTTCTTGGCTATTGTAGAAGAAACGAACCAAGTCTTTACTAGCGTCGTTGCGACTACCCAAATAATTTTGCATCGAACTCCAGTTTTCAAAAGCAGCTTCATCTTTGCCGTACTTGTATTCAAGCCAAAGAAGTTGACTGTAATCTGCAAAGCTTTCATTCACAGTAAGGTTGCTCCAGCTTTCGGCCGTAACATAATCACCAAACCATTGGTGAAATAATTCGTGCGCAATGGTGCTTTCCCAGGCATTTTTATCTGTTAGCTCACGCGCATCTTGTTGCGCAGATTCTTGGTGAAGGGTGGCTGTAGTATTTTCCATGGCACCACTTACATAGTCGCGACCAACAATTTGACTGTATTTTACCCATGGATATTCCACACCAAGTTTGACTGAAAAAAATTGCATCATTTCAGGGGTATGACCGAAAATTTTTCGAGCCACTTTTTCGTAGTCTTTCTCTACATAATAATTCACTTCTTTGCCTTTGTAACTGTCTTTAACAACAGCATAATCTCCAACACCAATAAAGAAAAGGTAAGGAGCATGGGGTTGGTTCATTACCCAGTTGTCGGTGCGAGTGCCATTCAAGTTTTTGGTCTGCTTCATTAGCTTACCGTTAGAAAGAGAAACGTATTTAGCAGGCACGGTTAAGTTAAACTCTTGCGTGGTTTTTTGATTGGTTTTATCAATGGTAGGAATCCAAACCGAAGTGGCTTCGGTTTCGCCTTGGGTCCATATTTGTGTAGGCTTGTCTTTTTCCTCGCCCTTAGGGTTGATAAAATACAAACCCTTAGCATCTGTTATAGCAGCACTGCCTTTGATTTCAAGCTCGTTGGGCTTGGCGGTATAATCTATATAGATGGTATAAGCATCATTGCGGGTATAGGATTTATCAAGTTGAATGTTCAAGGCCATTCCATCATATTGGTATTTGAGGGGGCTGGAAAGCGTTCCCTTAACTAT
>JAAFJB010000030.1 GCA_013297995.1 Chitinophagales bacterium
AAGTGCACAATCAGCAGATGATATCATTAATAAATACATTACCGCAATTGGTGGAACTGAAAAATGGGCAAAAGTTCAGTCTATAAAAGTTGATGGACAAATTGAAGTGCAAGGTATTGTTATTCCGTTTACAGTTCAAGGTATTCAAATGAAAGGTATGCGAATGGATGCTGAATTTCAAGGAAATAAAATTATTGATATTACTACTCCAACAAAGGGCTGGTCGCAAAATCCATTGATGGGCAAAGCCAATATGGAACCTATTTCTGAAGAAGAATTAAAAGTGAAATTAGATGAATTAGATTTTCAAGATGATTTCATTAATTATAAAGACAAAGGATCTAAGGTTGAATTCTTAGGCAAAGAAGAGGAAGATGGAACTGAATATTATAAAATTAAAATGGTTACCAAAAATGGCAATGAGAAATTTTATTTCTTTGACATGAAAACTGATTTAATTTATAAAGAGGAAGGAATTGTGAAACAGCAGGGTCAGGAAGTAAAATCATCTGTAAAACTACTAGATTATCAAACCTTAGATTTTGGAATTAAAATGGCATTCAAATCTGATATGGGTCAGATGATGATGGTTACTAAAAAAATTACCATCAATCCAGTAATTGATGAGTCTATTTTTAAAGGAAATTAAATAGAACAATACTAATTATTTAAAGGCTGCTTGCTAGGAATCATAAGATGCCAAAGCCAGCAGCCTATTTTATTCATAAAACACTTTCCATGAAATTTATAATAACACTTTTAATTGGGTTTCTTCTCTTGGGGGGTAGTTTATCTGCTCAAACTACGCTTAATAGCTCTCATTTTCAAGTAATGGAAGCCCGCGCACTTGGGCCCTCAACTATGAGCGGAAGAATTACTGCGGTAGAAGGAATTACGGCTGATGGTCAAGTTAATTTATACGTAGGAACTGCTGGAGGAGGTATCTGGAAAAGTCAAAATGGGGGACTTTCATTTGCGCCTATTTTTGACAAATACTGTCAGTCTATCGGCGCATTGGCCATTGAATCAGGCAACGCAAAAACAGTGTATGCCGGAACTGGGGAATCTAATATGCGCAATTCTGTTTCTATAGGACAGGGCTTGTACAAAACAACCGATGGTGGAAACAATTGGCAGAAATTGGGGTTGGACAGCACCGAGCGAATCAGTAAAATTCTGATAGATCCCACCGATAAAAAAATTGTTTATGTTGCTGCGCCAGGGCCGCTGTGGAAGTCATCTTCGCATAGGGGACTTTATAAGTCAACCGATGCAGGAAAAACCTGGGAGAAAATATTATTTGTGAATGATGAAACTGGCTGTGCAGATATAGCCATTCATCCAACACAGCCAAATATTATCCTAGCTTCATTTTGGCAATTTCGTCGCAAACCATACTCCTTCAATTCGGGAGGAGCAGGCAGTGGATTTTATAAATCAATTGATGGAGGAAAAACCTGGGTTAAACTCAGTAAGGGCTTGCCAGAGGGAGATTTGGGGCGGATTGTGGTGACCATCAATCCATCCAAACCATCGCAAGTATTGGCAATTGTAGAAGCCAAAGTACCAGGATTGTATCAGTCAGATGATGAGGGAGAGAGCTGGAAAAAAATGGCATCAACGGATAATATCACTGCTCGTCCTTTTTATTTTAGTACCCTTGTTTTTGATCCAAAAGATGCCAAAAGAGTGTACAGACCTGCATTCGATTTTGCCTATTCAAATGATGGTGGTAATAGTTGGAATAATAGTACTATTGGAGGCGTAGAGCCGCACGCAGATCACCATGCTCTATGGATTAATCCCAACAATCCAGACATGATGTATTTGGGTACGGATGGGGGTGTTTATTTGAGTTTGAATAAAGGATCTAGCTGGCATTTTTTAAATAATTTACCAGTTGGCCAATTCTATCATGTAAGCGTAGACAATCAAACACCGTATAATATTTATGGGGGATTACAAGACAATAATAGTTGGATAGCGCCCAGTCAATCCCCAAGGGGAGTAACATCGGTGGACTGGAGAACACTGGTAGGCGGAGATGGTTTTTGGGTACAGCCAAGTCCGCTGAATTCAAAAATAGTTTTTGCCGAATACCAAGGTGGGAATATGTTTCGAGTAAATTTATTAAACGGAACAGCGGTGGATATTAAACCAAAAAAACAAGAGGGGGAAGAAGAGCATAGGTGGAATTGGAATACGCCAATTGTACCCGGAATCTCTACCAAAAAAACCACAGCAGGAAAACCCCTTTATAATTTGTATGTAGGAGCCCAATATCTTTTTAAGTCGGTAGATGATGGAAAAAATTGGGAAAAAATTTCACCAGATCTCACTACCAATAATAAATCAATACAGCAGCAAGCTGATATAAGTGGTGGTATTACAGGTGATAATACAAGTGCAGAAAATCATTGTACAATTTTTACCATTACGCCACATCCAAAAAACGAGCAAATTATTTGGGTAGGTACCGATGATGGAAATTTACAAGTTACGCTGAATGGAGGAAAAACCTGGGAAAATCGCAGTGCTGGAATTTGGAAAGCAGGTATTCCCCAAAATGCTTGGATCAGTTCCATTGAAATTTCTTCTACTGATGCAAATAGAATGTATGTAACATTAGATCACCATATGTACGGCGATAATAATACTTATCTGGTGGTGAGTAGAGATGGGGGAAAAACATTTTCTAAGCTAAGCTCTGCAGAGTTTACTGGTTTTGCGCATGTGGTGCGGGAAGATATTGTGAACGAGAAATTGCTTTTTTTAGGAACGGAGATGGGCTTATTTATTTCTTTAGATGGAGGGGTGAATTGGATGCGAAGCAAGTACCAAGGAATGCCATGGTATAATTTGGTTAGAGATTTAAAAATACATCCGCAAACCAATGATTTGGTAATAGCAACACATGGGAGAGGGGTGTATATAGTAGACAATTTGCAACCGCTGCGTGAAATGGTAAAATCAGATATTAATAAAGAGGCAATTCTATTTCCTATCCAAGCATTTAAATACGATTATGCCCCAAGTATGCCCGGTCCTCCTGATAATTTAATAGGTTGGGCAGCGAGTAATAAAGTAGTTGCCCCCACTTTTTATTATTATTTAAAAGAGCGAAGCAATGATGCGGTTAAAATTGAAATTTATGATGTTGCGGATAAAAAAATAAAAGACTTTAATGGAACCAATTTAAAGGGGTTGAACCGAGTATATTGGGGATTGAATATGAACCCTCCAAAAGTTGCCAAGGGAGGTTTTATAGCGCAAACAACCATACAAAGTTCTGCTTTTGTTACGCCTAAGGTTCCTGTAGGAAAATACAAAGTAGTAATGAAAGTAAATGGTAAATCGGAAGTGCAATGGATTAAAATACTTGCCAACCCAAACAAAGGGTATACAAGCACTGCTATTAGTGAACTTCATAAACAAGGTATGCGGATGTATGAGCTTACCAATAAGTTGGCTGTGTTGGTGGCAGATTTAGACAGTAGCATTCTTGTTTTAGAAAAAAACAATGCTAGGGATAGTGCTGCCAGTAATAAGTTGGCAAATTTGGTAGAAATTAGAAAAGAAATAATAGAAACCAATAGAAAATCTGTTTTCTTTGATGAGTTTAAATTTAGGAGGAGGGTAGCAGATTTATACATATCTGTTGCAACATCTATAGAGCCATTATCTATAACGCAGGAGAAAGGAATTACTGTAATGGAATCGGAATATTTAGTATTTGAAAAAAGGGTTCGTTCGTTGATGCAATAAACAAATTGTTAGCATTAACCCATTTACATTGAACCACCTTCAACCAAAGTTGCATCCAGGGTTAGTTCTTCTGTTAGAACTGACCCTGAGATGCAATTAATTAAATGGGTAAATGCCAGTTTGCCCAGTTTGTACCCGCTGGTTTCTACAAAAGTGATTTCTGGATAGAATAGGGTGGGAATAAACCCATTACTAATGCCAATTATTCCAATATCTTTTGGAATTTTTAATGCTTTTTGTTGAATGGCTTTCATAGCACCAATCAACAATTCATCGCTCATGCAAAAAATGGCATCTGCTTTTTTTGTTACATCAAGTGCTTTGAGTATTTGTTCTGTTCCCGAAATTGAAGTGTTGGCATGCAGAATAGACAATTCAGTTTTTGGAGCTGAACTTGCTAAAGTTGATTTGAAAGCTGCAAGTCTTTTAGCGGTGATTGATAATCTAGGGTCACCAAAAAGACCGACTACTCTTTTTTTACCAGCTTTAGCAATATAGGTTGCGGCTAGTGCACCTGCTTGTTCATCGGCCATGCATACTTTATTGAGGGCTTCAAGAGGAGGCACTTTGTCGAAAAACACAACGGGAATATTGGCATCGGCTAATTTTGTAAAATGAGTGTAATCTTGTGTATCTGCCGAAATACAAGCAAATACACCGCTTACCCTATTTTGCTTAAAAAGCTTTGTGTTTTCTGCTTCAGTAATTGGATTATTTGCCGTTTGAAGTATCATTACAGAGTAGTTGTTTTTTCTGCATTCTTCTTCAATGGCAGATATAAAACTTTCGTAAAAAAAGTTGTAAATAGTAGGAACCATGATTCCAATCAGTTTGCTGTTTTGTGTGCGCAGATGCACTGCAAAGCTGTTGGGTTCATAGTCGAGCGTATTGGCCAATTCTAAAATTTTATTTCTTGTAGTCACTGATATATCAGGATGGTGCTTAAGCGCCCTAGATACAGTTGATATACTAAACCCAAGTGTTTGGGCGATTTTTTTTAAAGTAGTGCTGGTCATATGGATTGAATTTCCTTACAAGATAAAAGATTTCAACAACAAATATTACCGCAAACGTTTGCGCTCATATTTAGGTTAAATACTACATCTTCTATCTTGAAAATCATTTTTTAATAGTCTATATTCACATACGGTTTTACAAATGATTGCTTGTAAAGCCTATTTTAACAATTTATTTAGAAATATTTAACAAAAAATTATTTTTCAAATTAGATTGTCTACATTGTTCACGCTTAATAACCAATAAACTGCCATTTATGAACTCAAGATTGCTTGTCAGGCCCATACTAATGGGCATGTTTGCCTGCCTATTTGCGATTTTTTCGCAGGCGCAAACCAGAACTGTTACCGGAAAAGTAACAGATTCAAAAGACGGATCGCCCTTAGTTGGTGCGTCTGTAGTTGTTAAAGGAACCAATAGCGGAACGCAGACAGCCGCCGATGGTTCTTACAAATTAAATATTCCCTCCAATGCAAAATTCCTGGTTGTTTCTTATGCTGGGTTTGTGCAGACAGATGTGACTATTACAAATGCTGCGAATTTAGATGTAAAATTAGCTGCTTCATCTGATGCACTGGGTGAGGTAATTGTAGTGGGTTATGGTTCAAGAAAGGCCAAGGATGTAACGGGTTCCGTTACTAAAATCTCTGAAAAAGATTTTAATCGGGGTCAAATTTCTTCACCTGATCAACTTCTACAAGGACGCGCTCCTGGTGTGTCTGTAACACCAGCAAGTGGTGAGCCAGGTGCTGCTGCCACCATCAATATTAGAGGTACGGGGTCTATCAGCGGCGCACAAGAACCGTTGTATGTAATTGATGGCGTTCCTTTAATTCAAGGTGGTACATTAAGTTCAGGGCCAGTTGCTGCACCTGGAGAAAGATCTCAAGGAAATGGGGGCGTAGAGGGAAGTTCAACCGCCAAAAATCCGTTGATCTTTTTAAACCCCAATGATATTGAAAGTATCACTGTTTTAAAAGACGCATCTGCTGCTGCCATTTACGGTTCTAGGGGTGCAAATGGTGTAATTTTAATAACAACTAAACAAGGGAAAGGTGGTAAAGCTGGTGTTTTTAATTTTGGAGCAAATACCAGTATTGCAAATACAGCAAGCAGGTATAACTTGATGAATGCTTCAGATTTTCTGGTGGCTGCTAAAAAAGCTAATATGGCAGGCGGGGCGGGTGATTCACTTGCTGCCGAAGCAGTTAAAGCCATTGATAGAGGCGCTAATACAGATTGGCAGGATCAAATTTTTAGACAGGCCATTTCACAGAACTACAATTTAAGTTGGAGTTATAATTACAAAGGTACTACGGCTCGTTTGAGTGGTTCTTACGATGACCAGCAAGGTATTGTAAAGAATAGCGGACTGAAACGTATGACTGCTCGCGCCAACCTTGGCCAGAAATTGATGAATGATAAATTAAAATTGGAAGCAAATATTACCTATTCTAATACAAAAAATCAGTATGCTCCACTTTCAAATAATGCAGGTTTTCAAGGTAGCTTATTAGGGGCTGCTTTACAATTCAATCCCACCAATCCCATTTATAATGCAAATGGTTCTTTTTATCAACCTGGCGATCAACGTAATCCAGTACAGATGCTTGCTTATTTTGATGATAGAGATTTTATTAATAGATTTCTAATGAATTTGTCTGCTAGTTATCAAATTACCAAAGACCTTTCTTATAAAGTTGTTTTTGGATTTGATAAATCAGCTTCGGAGAGAACAGGTTTTGCTGATCCTCGTTTAGGGTCTAACGCATACGGTGGTGCTAATGAAGTATTCGATAAGAATTATGGAAATAGTATTCAAGGTAATGGAAGGGTAACTCGCCAAAATGCAGATGCTAAATCTACATTAGTAGAGCATTATGTAACATACGATAAAACTTTTGGAGGCAAACATGCGCTGAATGCAATTGCTGGTTACTCATTCCAAAAATTTGAAACTAATTTTAAAGGAACCTTCGGATGGGGGTTGAATACTCCTGTTGTAAATCCTTCCGATGTTTTTGTTAAGAATTATAGTAATTTCAAAAATTACGCATCTTTTGTGCCAGACTACAGTGAAAATGAATTGCAATCTGTATTTGGTCGCGTTAACTACACTTATAACGACAAATATTTCTTCACGGTAACAGTTCGTTCTGATGGATCCTCTAAATTTGGTAAAAATAATCGGTATGGAACTTTTCCTGCTTTTGCCTTTAAATGGAGGGTAATGCAAGAGTCTTGGGCTCAGAATACCATTGGGAAGCTGTTCAGCGATCTTAGTGTTAGAGCCAACTATGGTACCTTAGGTAGTCAAGATAATTTGGGATCCTATGCTGCATTGAATTTGCAAAGAACCTTCGACGTGGGTGCAGGACCTGTTACTAGATTTGTACAACAAGGAAACCCCGATTTGAAATGGGAGCAAGTAGCTACCACAGGTTTTGGTATTGATTTTACAACAAAAAATGGAAGACTATCTGGCTCTGTTGATTATTACAACAATAAAAGAACCAATATGCTATTTTTTGGCCCCACTCCTGGAGGGTTTTCTCCAACAGCAAACTGGTGGACTAATATTGATGGAAGCGTAATAAATAAAGGCTGGGAATTTGCTTTGAACTATAAAATCATTCAAAAAGGAAAGCTTAAGTGGGATGCTAACTTTAACTTAACAACAGTAAATAATAGTATTTCTGGACTACCAAGTGCCATTAATACAGGCGTTGTGAACGGTCAAGGTTTATCTGGTGCTTTTGCCCAAACATTAACCAATGGATACCCCATTTTTACTTGGTCAATGCCTATTTATAATGGGTTTGATGGAAACGGAAATGCGCGTTATTCAAACGGTGCAGCCAACCAATTGGTGGGATCTGCTTTGCCAAAGCTATTTGCTGGATTAACCAATAATTTTACATACGGTCGTTGGAATTTAAGTGTTTTCATTAATGCTGTTACGGGTCATTATGTTTATAATAACACAGCGAATGCACTGTTTCTTAAAGGGAGTCTCCGCAATGCAAGAAACGTAACTTATGAGGCAGGATCCAGCCCAGAAAATCCTTTCAATCCTGGATCTGTTTCAACTAGATTTCTTGAGAAAGGCGATTTTATTCGCTTATCGAACTTGAATTTAAGTTATTCGTTTGCAGTAAAAAGTCCTATAATTAAATCATTATCAGTTTTTGCGTCGGGTCAGAATCTAGCTTTATTTACTAAATACAGTGGAATTGATCCAGAAGTAAATGTTGATAAAAATATCAATGGAATTCCTTCTCGTGGATTTGATTATACTCAATATCCAAGACCGATGGTGATTACAATTGGTGCTAATATTGGATTTTAATGTTGAAATTATTAATTGATAATAATATGAAAAAGTTTATGAAAAATTATTTATTACCCCTAGCAATTGTACTAGGCATAAGTACTATGCCTTCATGTACAAAATTGGACCCCAAATTGCAGGATCCAAATTCTATTGCCCCGAATACAGCTGGCGGAGCTCCTACTCCTCCGTCTATTTCAGCAGTATATGAACAACTGAATAAATTAACAGGTGGACAAGGCAATTGGATTGCCATGCAAGAACATACCACCGATGAGCTACTCGGACCCACTCGAGGAACCGATTGGGATGATTTTGGGGAATGGAGAAGATTTCACCTCCATACTTATGGACCAGATCATGCGCAAGTTCGTAATACTTGGAATGATTTAAATGGTGCTTTATTTCAAACTACGCTTATTGCAGAAACTGCAACTGGTTTAACAAAAGCAGAGGGTCAATTTCTACGTTCGTTTTTTCGCTTCATCACTTGCGATTTATATGGTCAGGTGCAAACAAGACCCGCAACAGCTGCCGCTGCAGCAATCCCTGATGTGCTTACAAGAGCCGCCGCCATTGATGCAATTATTGCTGAGTTGGAATCCGCAGTTCCAGCATTACCTAACTATAATAGAACAAATCGTTCATTGGCTACCAAAGAAGCGGCTTGGGCGCTTTTGGCCAAATGTTATTTAAATAAAGCAGTTTATAAACAAAGTCCAACCAGCCCTGCTGGCCCCTTCACTTTTTCTCCTGCTGATATGAATAAAGTAACTGAATATTGCAATAATATAGCCGATAATGCATTGTTGAGTATTGATACGTATTATTGGGATAATTTTAAATGGGATAATGGTTCTGTATCTACTGAAAATATATTTGTTCGGGGTGGAAATGGAATTGGTTCAGACCCAAGAGCCGGAAATGGAACTGGGCTGCGTTGGGCTACTTTTATGAGTCACCATTATAACCAAGCACCAGGTGGATGGAATGGATTTGCTACCCTCTCTGATTTCTATGATAGTTTTGAACCCAACGATGTTAGAAGAAATGATACATTAGCCAACTATACCAACCAAACAGGGGAAGTTGCAGGTTTTGTAATTGGTCAGGTTAGAGCTCCCTATGATGTAGCAACAGATAAAGTTGCGATTGGTCAACCAATAGTAAATTTAAAAGACAGAAGCGGTAATCCACTTATTTTTACTAGAAATGTTTCTATGTTTTTTAATGGGGAAGCCACTGGTATTCGCCCCACCAAGTTTCCATTAGATCCTGCTACCATGAATGCAGGTGGAGAAGCCAGTCCCAACGAATTTCCACATTTTCGTTTTTCCGAGATCCGCCTAATGAAAGCTGAAGCTATTCTTAGAGGTGCAACCTCAGGAGTAAATGGTGAAACACCACTTGCCATTGTGAACAGTATTCGGTCGCTAAGAAGAGCTACTGCTCTAAGTTCTGTTACACTTCCTGTGTTGTTAGCAGAAAGAGGTAGAGAACTTTATCTAGAAGGATATAGAAGAACAGATATGATACGTTTTGGTGTATTTAATGCTCCCGTTCAAGAGAGAAGATCTACTTCTGAAGCTTATAAAACAGTTTTCCCAATTCCAACTGAATCACTTGCTTCAAATCCTAATTTGAAACAAAATTTTGGCTACTAGTTCAGTAATTTTTTTTCAAGGGCTGTTCCAAAAGAACAGCCCTTTTTTATGAGCCCAAATGCTTCTGATTAGTAATTTTAAAATTTAAGTTATTAGTACTATCATTTCTATGTTTATTTCATACTTTTAGAATATGATGCTCCGCAGTTCCTTTTGCTTGATTACAATACTATCCATTTTTATTTCTTGTACAGTAAAAAAACGAGACACTCTTTTTAGTCTTCTCGATAATACTGAAATTAATTTTGTTAATAAAGTTGTAGAAACCAAAGAATTCAATGTATTTAAGTACCGAAATTTTTATAATGGTGCAGGTGTTGCTACGGGCGATTTGAATAATGATGGATTACCCGAAGTTTTTTTTACAGCTAATCTAGGAGCCAATCAACTTTACCTGAATAAAGGAAATCTAAAATTTGAAAATATTTCAGACAAAGCTGGCTTTCTTCCAAAAAAACAATGGAGCACTGGTGTGGTTATGGTAGATATTAATGCAGATGGCTGGCTTGATATTTATATTTGTAACGCAGGAAATATGATGGAGAAATCGTTGCGAAAGAACCAGTTGTTTATTAATAATCGCGACTTAACCTTCACAGATCGTGCTAAAGAATATGGCCTCGATAACGATGGTTATTCTACCCAAGCTTCTTTTTTTGATTATGATTTAGATGGAGATTTGGATTGTTTTTTGGTAAACAACAGTCCCATTCCAGTGAACTCGCTTAACTATGCTAATATGCGCTCAAAGACTGATGCAGAAGCACCTTTTGCTGATTTCTTGAAAGGGGGTGGAGACCACTTGTATAGAAATGATGCTGGATATTTTACTGAAGTAACCAAATTGGCTGGTATTTATGGAAGTATAATCAGTTTTGGTTTAGGGGTTACCGTTGGCGATGTTAATCAGGATGGATATCCAGATATTTATGTGTCTAATGACTTTTTTGAAAAAGATTATCTCTATATTAATCAACAGGATGGCAGTTTTAAAGACGAAATGGAAAATAGAATTCAGCATACCAGTTTTTCTTCAATGGGTGCTGATATGCAGGATATAAACAATGATGGGATGCAAGATATCTTTACTACGGATATGCTGCCATCAGACGATTATCGTCTAAAAACAAATACCACTTTTGATGGGTATGATATTTATAAGCTAAAGCAAAAGCAAGGTTTCTATAACCAATTTACACAAAATACTTTGCAGGTAAACAATGGGTCAGGTCAATTTTTAGAGACTGCTTTTTACAGTGGTGTTGCAGCTAGTGATTGGAGCTGGGGTGCGTTAATTTTTGACGCAGATAGCGATGGACTATCAGATATTTTTGTATCAAATGGAATATATAGGGATGTTACTGACCAAGATTTTATTGATTTTTTTGCCAATGATGTGGTAAAGCAAATGGTAGTAAAAGGTAGAAAAGAAGAAATAGGAACAGTGATAGACAAAATGCCATCCGTGCCTGTTCCAAACAAAATATTTGGAAATAAAGGGGCACTTTTATTTACAGATGAAGGAATCAATTGGGGCTTTGAAAAGCCCAGTTTCTCTAATGGGGCTGCCTATGCTGATCTTGATAATGATGGAGATTTAGATTTGATTGTTAATAATGTAAATCAGCCAGCAATGGTGTACCAAAATAACACAAATGTTAAGTTTAATTCTAGTTATTTGTCGCTATCTCTAAAATACAAATCCCCCAATAGTTTTGCAGTTGGTAGTACTATTAAAGTGTATCAGGCAGATCAAATAATTACTAGAACCATTATGCCAAGTAGGGGATTCCAGTCCTCAGTTGAGTACAAGCAGACCATTGGATTGGGTAATATAAAACCTGATTCAATTCAAATTATCTGGCCTGATAGAAGTGCCACAACTATTCAAAAACCTGCAGTAGACACACTATTAGTAATTGATTTTGCAACTGCTAAAGTGAAAGCGTTTATAGATAAAAATAAACCACGCTCCCTACCATTATTTGAAGCAGTTGAAACCATTTTTGAAAAACATAAAGAGGATGATTATGTGGATTTTTATATTGAAAGAAATATTCCTTTCATGTTGTCAAAGCAAGGGCCTAAAGCAGCCACAGCGGATGTTAATGGAGACGGATTTATGGATGTTTTTATTGGCGGAGCTGCGCAACAACCATCACAACTGTACTTGCAAACTAAAAATGGATTTGTAAAAAAATCAATACCAGATTTTTTACAATATAATTTTAATGATATTACCGCAGCATTCTTCTTTGATGCAGATCAAGATGGTGATATGGATCTTTTCACTGGTGGTGGTGGAAATTTTGCAGCTGCTTCATCAGAGCTTTATCAAAATCATCTGTATATAAATGATGGAAAAGCTAACTTTTCTTTAAAACCCGGTTCTTTTGCCATTAGCCATACCAACTGTGGTACTGCTATTCCTATAGATTATGATAGTGACGGGAAATTAGATATTTTTATTGGAAGCAGAAGTACACCCCAACATTACGGAATTATTCCCAAAAGCTTTTTATACCATAATATTGGCAATGGTTTGTTTCAAGAAGTGTCTACGCAAATAGCCCCCTTTTTATCACAGCTCGGAATGGTCACATCGGCAGTTTGGTCGGATATAAATGGCGATAACAAAAATGAATTAATTATAGTAGGTGAATGGATGTATCCGCATATATATACTTTTGAAAAAAATAAATTTGTAGAACTTAAAACAGGGTTGGAAAATTATATTGGTTGGTGGCAGAAAATGGAAATTGGGGATGTAGATAACGATGGAGATATTGATTTGATATTTGGTAATCTGGGGGATAATTTTTATTTGAAACCAACTGAAACGAAACCCGTTAAATTATGGATAAATGATTTTGACCAGAATGGATCAGTGGATAAGGTTTTTAGTCAAGCCATTCAAGGAAAAGATGTTCCTGTTTTTATGAAAAGGGATATTACAGATCAAATGCCTTTTTTGAAAAAAGCCAATTTAAAACATAGTGAATTTGCAACCAAAACAATACAAGAGCTATTTGAAAATACACTTAATAATGCACGCGTGCTGCAAGTAAATTATACTTCTTCTGCAATCGCCTACAATAACGCTAAAGGGAATTTTAATCTTAAGCCTTTACCAACCGAAGCACAACTATCTTCTATTCATGCAATTTTACCCGCTGATATAAATAAAGATGGGTATCTCGATTTATTAATAGGAGGAAATACGATTGACCTACTTCCTCAATTCTGTAGCATTGATGCTTCCTATGGAAATATTTTATTTAATAATAAAAAAGGAGGTTTTACAACCCTTAGGGCTGAGAAAAGCGGACTTCATATTACCAAGCAAATACGGGATATAGTACCAGTAATTGTGCAGAAAAAACAAAACTATCTTTTTATGGTCAACAATGATTTCCCGATTCTTTTTAACCAATATTATTGATGCATACCCTGTATTTTATGCTCAAAATTTATACAAATCGGAAGTTTTTATTCTCTATTATATTGGCATTTAACTTTATAATTCATGCTGCTTGCAATCAACAAAAATCGACTTCCTCTTTATTTACTGCATTAAACTATAAGTATACTGGACTTGACTTTCGCAATCAACTTAGCCCAACTACTTTACTAAATCCATTTACTTATATGTATTATTATAATGGGGGCGGTGTTGGTTGTGGTGACTTTAATAATGATGGATATGCCGATCTTTTCTTTACTGCCAATCAAGGAAGAAATACGCTTTACTTGAATAAACATGAATTAAATTTCGAAGATATTTCTGATAAAGCAGAGATACCACAAGATTTTGAAGCTTGGAATACAGGCGTTTCAGTTATAGACATTAACCAAGATGGACTATTAGATATTTATATTTGTAGAGTAGATCATTTTAAATTAAAAAAAGCCAATCAACTTCTTATTTGCAAAAATATTGATAAACAGGGCATTCCTCATTACATAGATGAGGCTGAAGAATATGGACTAAATTTTTCAGGATATAGTACACAAGCTGTTTTTTTTGATTATGATGGTGACGATGATTTGGATATGTTTTTACTCAATCATTCCATTAATCACAATGGAAATTATGCCGCACGTGAACAGTTTAATAATCAATATGATTCTGTTGCTGGAGATAGGTTGTACCAAAATAATATTTCACAAAAAACAGGCAAAAACGCCCTTACTTATTTTACAGATAAAACCAAAGAGGCAAAAATTATTGGCAATAAAATTAGTTATGGACTTGGAGTGGCAGTTGCAGATATCAATTTAGATGGTTGGCCTGATATTTATGTTGGCAATGATTTTCATGAAAATGACTACTTGTATATTAACCAAAAAAATGGCTCGTTTAAAGAACTGGGTAATCAACAACTTATGCATACCAGTCAGTTTACGATGGGTGTAGATATTGCGGACGTAAATAATGATGCCTATCCAGATATTATTTCAATGGATATGCTTCCATACGAACCTAGTATGCTTAAACGCTCACTCTCAGAAGACGACTATTCCATTTTTCAACAAAAAATTGCATTGGGATATAGTCATCAATTTGCTAGAAATAATTTACAGTTCAATAGGGGTGATGATAAGTTTAGTGAAATTGGTCAGTATGCTGGTGTACATGCAACAGACTGGAGCTGGGCTTCTTTGTGGATGGATTTTGACAATAATGGAAAAAAAGATTTATTTATTTCTAATGGAATTCCTAAGCGATTTACTGATATTGATTATGTTAATTTTGTAGCTGCTGATTATATGCAAAAAAAGTTACAAAATAATTTGCTTCAACCCAATGATTTTGTTTTGCTGAATCAATTCCCTGAAATTAAACTACCCAATCAGTTTTTCTTAAATAAAGGCAACCTTACCTTTAATAATATATCTAATGATATAGTAAATAATCCTCCTACCTTTTCAAACGGGGCAGCCTATGCCGATTTTGACCTAGATGGTGATTTAGATATTGTAGTTAATAATATAAATGATGAAGTGTTGTTGTATGCCAACAATACACAGTTGAATAGTACGCCTAAAACTAAATATGTTGCTGTTGATTTTGAAGGTCCTCAACACAATAAGCAAGCAATAGGGGCTAAGATTTTAGTGTTTGAAAGTGAGGAGGTAACTACTTACGAAAACCAATTTGTACATGGGTTTCAATCCAGTATGTCTGCACCAGTTCACATGGGTCTTCAAAATATAAAGCCAGATTCAGTGTTGTTAATTTGGCCGAATAATAGCTATGAAAAAATTCAATTAAAGCCTAATCAACTCAATATTTTCAAATTTAAAAAGAGACTTCCTCCTTTTGATTATCCAGCATTTAAACAAAAATTGAATGCGCCTCATTCGGTAGTATTTACTGATATCACCCAATCTTCGGGATTGCTTTTTAAGCACAGCGAAAATAATTTTAATGAATTTGACCGTGAGTCGCTAATGCCAAAAATGCTTTCAGCGGAAGGTCCAGCTATTGCTGTAGCAGATATCAATTACGATGGGCTGGAAGATGTTTTTATTGGGGCTTCCAAAACTTTTCACAACGCCGTTTTTATACAAAACAAATTAGGGAAATTTGTTCACATTCATCAGCCTAGTTTATTGCTAGATTCAATCTGGGAGAATACGGATGCTATTTGGGTAGATGTAAATCAAGACAAATATGTTGATTTAGTAATAGCAAGCGGTGGGAATGAATATTATGGATCTGATCAACATTTGAATCCACTCTTATACCTCAATGATGGGAAGGGAAATTTGACAAAAAAATCTGATGCATTTGATCAGTTATTTGTTACACAAAGCAGAGTAGTTGCATCAGATTTTAATGGAGATGGAGCAGTAGACCTGTTTCTTGCGGGTAGGGCAATACCTTGGCAATATGGTATTACGCCTCGCTCTTATCTATTGCAAAATGATGGCACTGGAAAATTTAATGATGTAACAGCCGCTTATTCAAAAGCATTATTGAAACCTGGAATGGTTAGTTCAGCTCAATGGCTTGATTTAACTGGTGATAAGCAGGATGATTTATTATTGAGTTATGAATGGGGCGGAATTGATTTATTTGTAAAAAATAATAATGGGTTTACAAAAAAAGAAATTACGCAACGCAATGGATGGTGGCAATTTGTTTTGCCTATTGATATTGATGATGATGGTGATTTGGACATGATTGCTGGGAATGCTGGTTTAAATACCCGCCTGAAAGCTTCATTTGAAAAACCAGTCAAGCTTTATCTCTCTGATTTTGATGCTAATGGAAGTTTAGAGCAACTGCTCACTTACTATTTAAGCAATATAGAAATGCCTTTTGCAAGTAAGAATCAATTAGAAAAAAAACTGCCCTCTTTAAAGCAGAAATATTTATACGCCGCTGATTTTGCTAAAGCTGATTTAACAGCGTTGATGGGAGAGCAAAAATTAAAAGCAGCCACTTTACTTGTTGCTGACTGTTTTGAAAATGCTTTATTTTTAAATGATGGTAATCTTAATTTTACATTTATTAAATTACCCTTTGAAGCGCAACTAAGTATGCTAAAAGCAGCTGCTATTTTGCCCAAATCTACAACTAAGCATCCTCCTATATTATTAATGGGCAACAGCTATAATAACAATGTGGAAATAGGACGCCAGGATGCTGATTTCGGTACGATAATATCTTATTTGGGTAAGGAAGGCTTCAATACTTTCAGCATGAAAAAAACAACTATAAAAGGACAGGTGAATAATATAAAATCAATTAAAATTGGTAGTCAACAAGCTTATATTATTGGTATAAATAATGATTCATTAAAAGTTATTACAACACAACAACGCATTAATAAATAGGGTAGTATAGCTTTGTAATCCATTTACTTGAATCTTTCTCTAAAGACCTGTTAGTTACTAAGCGTTGGAATGGAATTGCGGCAGCCATCTTTTTATAGTCGTATAAATAATGTTCCAACGACTTAATTCCTGATTCTACTGAATTTGTTCCACCAATTATTTCAGCAACAATAACATTGCCCAATACCATTTTTTTCAAATAAAATGGGTTGGCAGATGGAAGAGCAGTATCGGTTGCAATGGCTGCCATTAATCTGTAGTTAGCAGCATCAACTTTAAATATATGAATGATGGGTTTATTTACTGCTTTTCCTTTATTGGCAGAAATATATTGCTGGATTTTAGCTAATAAAGTATATACCTCAGTTACAGAAGGATAATGATTTAGGCCTTTTTTGGTAGCAATATAAAAGGGTTGGGTTAGTTTTTCAGACAAAATAGAAATGCCATATACTCGATTGGTTGCCGAAAAGAAATTAGTGATACTCTTGAATAGCTTATTTTTAACCTGCTTAACTTTTAATAGTTGTAAATACTGGGCTAGTTTTACGATAATATTATTTGAAAATTGATGTGTTAAACGAATTGTAAATCTAGTTTCAAATTCATTAATGGCGGAGAATTCCATTTCAATATTTGTATAAAGCTTCTCTGTAAAAATTTTACCGTAGAATCCAGTTATCAAATTCTTATTGATTAGTATGATTGAATTGTTTACTTCATAAGTACTATCCGTAACTGAGTTTCCTGGCCACCATTTTGCCCAGTTTTTTTGAGAAGACATATTTCTAATTACTGCGTCTAGTGGAATTTTAACCGTGGTAGTTTCTACTTCCATACCATGCCTGGGCAATGCATAAAAAACTGCCGTGGAGAAGGCTAAAATAAGGCAGAATACGATATATTTTTTTTTCATTTTAAAAGGGCAGCCGTTTATAAAAAAATAATGTGTAAAAATATTTTATCAATAGATTTATACTATCAACGAAATGCAATTTAAGTAATTATGAAATGAGCCATAACAAGAATTTGTTACCAACCGAAATGTTAATTAGCGAATTCCATGTGGCCATTAAAAAAAATAAATATTAACACATGAAAAAAACACTCAGTTTTTCTGCAATACTTTTTATAATAGGTCTGGGATCTTTGAACGCTCAAGACCCTTGGAAACTAAATGCCGTAGCTATTGATCCTGCAAATTACTATGGTATAACAGTTGCAAATGGTATGATTGGCGTTGTTTCTTCACCTGAACCATTCAAAGTGAAAGAGGTGGTACTTGCTGGTGCTTATGACCAGTATGGCAGGGGCAGGGTGAGTAATTTCTTGCGCAGCTTCAACTTGCTCAATATGCAAATTGCTATTGATGATAGGAATATAATTGCTGCTGAAGTACAAAATATGAAACAGGAGCTTGACATGCAAAAAGCATCTTTTACGGTTTCATTTGATTATGGTGATAAAGCCACTATTCAATATAGCTATTATGCATTGCGCCATCTGCCTTTTACCGTGTTGATGGATGTTAAAATTACAGCTAAAAAAGATTTGAACTTTAACACTTCCAGCGTAATGGAAGCACCAGATGCATTAAAAGACGTACAAAATTATTACAATGAGATTGATCGCCCCCATGTAAATATTGGTCTATTAACTTCTTCCGCTAAAAGTCCCACTGGTAAATTGCTCATGTGCGCAAGTAATGCGTTTATATTTTCAGAGCAGCATGGTGCGGAGCCTCGTGTAATTCATGAAATGTGGCACAATAATATGCACCTCATGAAATTCAGTAAAAAAATAAAAGCTGGAACTGAGTATAGCTATGCAGTTGTAGGCTCATCTATTACCAGTGCCCATCATGATGATCCTTTAAACGAGGCGGAAAGGCTCACCATTTTTGCCAAACTAGAGGGTAGAGATCGCTTACTTAGTTTTCACCAGAATGCTTGGAACGAGTTGTGGAAATCGGATATAAAAATTGAAGGAGATGATCAGTCGCAACAAGACGTGCACAGCATGCTTTACCATCTCTATTCATTTGTGAGAGAAGGTACCGATTTTAGCCCCTCTCCAATGGGTTTGAGTGGGTTGGGATACAATGGTCACGTATTTTGGGACACTGAATTATGGATGTATCCAGCCCTTTTAGTATTACAGCCAAAAATGGCCAAGAGCTTGGTCGAATATCGCTTTAATAGGCTGGAAGCTGCTAAGAAAAACGCTTTCAGTCACGGTTATAAAGGCGCCATGTTCCCCTGGGAAAGTGCGGCATCTGGCGTGGAGGAAACACCTGTTTGGGCATTGAGTGGTCCTTTCGAACACCATATTACTGCTTGTGTTGGCATTGCTGCTTGGAATTATTATTGTGTAACACAAGATAAAGAGTGGTTGAAAGAAAAAGGCTGGCCTGTTTTAAAAGCGGTGGCTGATTTTTGGGCTAGTAGGGTAGAGCGCAATGGGCCAGGAAAATACGATATTAAAAATGTGGTAGCGGCAGATGAGTGGGCTGAGAATGTTGATAATAATGCGTGGACCAATGCTGCTGCAAAAGCGGTGTTGAACTATGCTACCGAAGCCGCAAAAATAATTGGAACTACGGCAGATACGGATTGGCTTGAGGTAGCTCAAAATATTCCTATTCAAAAAATGGAAAATGGCGTTACAAAAGAGCATGCTACTTATAAGGGTGAAGGTATTAAGCAGGCGGATGTTAATTTATTATCTTATCCTCTAAAAGAAGTGGAAGATCCAAAAGAAGTACTAAAAGACCTGGAGTATTATGAAAAAAGAATTCCCAATGAGGGAACTCCTGCAATGACTCAAGCTATTTTTTCGCTTTTGTATGCCAGATTGGGTGAGGGTGAAAAAGCCTATCGTTTTTTTCAAGAAGGGTATCTTCCCAACTTAAATCCGCCTTTTAGGGTGATTGCAGAAACCAAGGGCGGCACAAATCCCTATTTTGCAACGGGTGCAGGGGGAATGATCCAATCGGTATTAATGGGTTTCGGAGGGCTTGAAATTACCCCAAAAGGGATTGTTCAAATTAAATCGGCCTTACCCAAAAAATGGAAAAAGCTTACTATATCTAATGTGGGTATTTTGAAGAAAACATTTGTAGTTCAATAAATTTCATTATTTTGAGGCGTTGAAAAAGCTGCTTACTATATTTTTATTGGGCTTATTGCTATTTGTTTGGGGTGGATACCGCTCCTTATTAACTTTTTTAGAAGCGCAAACAGAGGATAATTTTCAAGCTGAATTATTTCAAAATCAATACGATGAAACCACATTGCTTCATCTTAAAGTAGCGGCTAATACTCCTTATAATAGCTATTCAGGCGAATTTGAGAATATAAGTGGAACCATTGATATCAAAGGGGTTACCTATCATTTTATAAAGCGAAAATTTTATAAAGACTCACTAGAGCTATTGTGCGTACCCAATATTGATAAGTTAGGCATCAGTAATGCAAGAGATGCTTTTTTTAGGTTAGCTTATGAATACGATCAAAAAGACCCAACACAAAAATCTTCTACTAACCATACGCAAGCAAAGTTCTCTGTATTGGACTTTACAGGCGACCATTTTTTTTCTTGGCAGTTTTTAAATGGCGAGCCCAAAACGGTTCACTATATAAAGAACAAGGCAGCGTTATTGGTAGATTATGTAAATATTTTAGAACGTCCCCCACAGGCATAAGGCTGTTAGATTAAGCATTCTTATTTTTCTTTTACTTAATTCTCTGTTTATGAAGAAGCTCTTAGTGGGGCTGGGTTTGGTTGCTTGTTTATTTTCTTGTAAACAAAGTACCGAGTACAAAACTTTTCTACACAATCCTGCATTATTTAGTCAAACTGTTCATGAATTGAACACAGTAGTAATGGGCAATAATTTCCCGCCCATGATTGCTTCCCGCAATTATGCCTACGCTGCAATTGCAGCATATGAAGTGGTAGCTGCGGGTAATCCCAAACAGTATCAATCATTGGCGGGACAATTAAATGGATTGGTTCAAGTGAATGCACCTGCTGTTACTCCTGATACTGATATTCAATTGGCTGCTTTACTCGCTTATATGAAGGTAGGAGAAGCCGTTACATTTCCCGAAGGTAGTATGAAGCTGTATAGTGATAGCATTTTACAGCTTGCAAGAGATATGGGGTTGACGGAAAAAGTTGAAAAAGCGTCTCAGCTTTTTGCGGATAGTATTGGGGCTGAAATTATTCGCTGGAGTAAAAAAGACAACTATTTGCAAACCCGTGGAGCAGAAAAATATACGGTTACTGATGAACCAGGCCGCTGGGTACCAACCCCTCCCATGTACGCCACTGCTGCTGAACCACATTGGTCTGAAATACGCCCAATGGTGATTGATAGTGCTGGTATTTACAGTCCCCCACCTCCACCCACTTTCAACATAAAAGATAAGAAAAGTAAATACTACCAAGAAGTACTTGCCATTAAAAATGCAATTGATAGTTTAACGCCTGAGCAAAGACATATGGCTGAGTTTTGGGACGATAATCCTTTTAAGATGAATGTTACTGGTCACGTTATGTTTGGCAGTAAAAAATTCTCTCCACCCGGGCATTGGATGAGTGTGGTAGGTATTGCGGCTAAAACCGCTGAAGCAGATTTTGAAACTACGGTATATGCTGTTGCTAAAACGTCTATTGCCCTATTTGATGCATTTATAGAATGTTGGTATGTAAAATATAAGTATAAAACAGCGCGACCAGAAACGGTGATCAATCAATACATCGATATCAATTGGAGGCCCTATTTGCAAACACCTGCTTTTCCAGAATATACTTGTGGACATTCCACCATTTCATCTGCTGCTGCCGAAGCGCTTACCAGTGTATTTGGGGATGATTTTGTGTATATAGATTCAACTGAAATTGAATTTGGAATTAAGAATAGAACATTCAAATCTTTTCGTCACGCCGCCGAAGAAAACAACTGGGCTCGCTTCTATGGTGGGCTTCACTTTCACAATTCTTGCATTATTAGTACAGGTATTGGAAGGAAAGTGGGACAGTTGGTAGTAGATCGGCTAAAAATGAAAAAATAGACTCGCTGGTTTATTGCATTCTGGTAAGAACTTAAAAGAATCCAGCTTTTTTATAGCCACATAATTGTTAGTTAGCGAAACAGAGTTCAGCAAATTGAATTCTCTGGTTAAAAAATCAATAAAAATAGTAACATGAACAATTCGTTTAAACCACTTTTATTAAAAGGGGTACTAATCATCTCTTTTTTTTCAATGATAGAAATAAGTTATGGTCAAACTGATGTTGACGCACTTATGATGACGAAAAAGAATTTCTGTACGGGCATCATGTACAGCACCAATAATTGGAATAATTATTGGGAAGGAACTTTAAAAAGAGACAACCAAAATTTGGGAACTGTGAGTACCCAAATGATCGGACTTATGGGAAATTATGGATTAAAAGACAATTTGAATTTAATTTTTTCAGTACCATACGTTAACACAAAAGCATCAAAAGGTCAGTTGGCGGGACAAAAAGGAGTACAAGATTTAAGCCTCACAGTAAAATGGATGCCCTTAGAAAAAAAAATAGGAAAGGGTGATATTTCAATCTATGCATTGGGTGGAATTTCTTTACCCGTAAATAACTATGTTGCAGATTTTCTGCCCCTCTCAATTGGCATGGGTAGCAGAACCGCTTCATTCAGATTATTGGCTGATTACCAGTTTAAGAAAATTTTTGTAACAGGTTCTGCTGCATTCATGATGCGCGATAAAGTAACCATCGACCGTACTTCATATTACACAACCCAGATGCACTATTCAAATGAAGTTGAAATGCCTAATATGGCCAATTTCAACCTGCGTGCTGGTTACAGAAGTTCAAAAGGATATGCAGAAGCCATTTTAGATATTTTTCAAACCAATGGGGGCTTTGATATCACTAGAAATAATATGCCTTTTTTAAGCAATCAAATGAATGGAACTAGGGCAGGTGTTGGTTTTAAATACAATATTGGAAAGCTTGAAGGGTTGTCGCTTGTAGGCAATACCATGTTTACATTGGCAGGAAGAAATATTGGACAAACCACCAGTATCAACGCAGGTGTTTTCTATGTGTTGGATTTTACCAAAAAAACCAAATCAGCCGAACCCAAAAACAACTAATCAATCATCAATCCTTCGTCATGAAAAAATTATCTAACTATATTATTTCTTGTTCTCTCTGTGCGCTGATATTAGTAGGATGTAAGCAAGAGTTAACAGAGCGAAATCTTGAATTTCCTATTTTACAACCTTCTAAAACCGATGCCAATGCAGGCGATTGGAAACCTGTTGTATTGGCAACTGCAAATGAATTTGCGTTGGCAGCTCCACTGCCCGTAACCAATCCAGCTTATATTAGAGAGTTAAATGAAATAAAAGGGCATCAGCAAAATATGACTGCACAACAAAAAGCAATCATCCATTATTGGGGCGCCGGAGCTGTTGTACGGTGGAATGAAATTATGCGGGAGTTGGTGGCTAAAAGAAACCTGCCTCCGTATCAAAATGCAGATGGTACTTATCCAATTCCATCTGCTGCCAATCCTTTCGGGTACCCACAGTTTCCCTTTTCCAATCCACCTTATGCTGCTAGGGCTTATGCCTATGTAAGTGTTGCGCAGTATGATGCATTGGTGGCGGCTTATTTTTATAAGCGACAGTATGCAAGGCTAGCTCCTTATAAAGTAGACGCAGCCATAAAGCCAATGCTAACAGAGAGCGATTTACCAGCTTATCCAAGTGAAGATGCAGTGGTGGCTGCGGCGGCCGTTGAAATGCTCAAACTATTATTTCCCGCAGATATTGCGTTTATTCAGGCAAAAGCCGATGAACAAATTCTAGCCAGAATTATGGCAGGAATGAATACCAGATCCGATATGGAAGCAGGTATTGCATTGGGTCGCTTAGTGGCAGCAAAAGTTATTGCCAGAGCGGCAAATGATAATATGTCAAGAGCCGTAGGAACGCCAGCACAATGGGCATTATTAGAAACGCAAATGGCAGCTACTGGGGAAACACCTTGGATGAGTCTTGAAACACCTAAGCGCCCTCCTATGTTGCCATTTTTTGGTAAGGTGAGACCGTTTTTATTTGATTCTTTAACAAATATTGCTATTCGTCCACCAGCTCCACCTCCCACTGCCTCTGCTAAGTTTAAAGAGGAGTTGGCAGAAGTAAAAAAATATGCTGACAATGCTACCAGAGATCAAATAGCTATTGTACATTTTTGGGCAGATGGTGTAGGAACCTATACGCCTCCTGGGCATTGGAATGCTATTGCAGCCGAAGACTTTGTAAAAGAAAAATTTAGTGAAGTACGTTGGGCAAGAAATATGGCGTTACTGAATATGAGTATAATGGATGCTGGCATTACTTGTTGGGATACCAAGTACACTTATTTTAATCCTAGGCCATCTCAGATGGATCCGTCTATTAAAACCAGTACAGGTGTACCCAATTTTCCTGCATATACTTCAGGTCATTCCACTTTTAGTGCAGCAGCAGCTACTATTTTAGGTCATATTATTCCCTCAAAAGCAAATGAATATAATAATATGGCAAAACAAGCTTCTGACTCTAGATTATTTGGTGCCATACACTATCGTTCAGACTGTGAAGTGGGATTGGTGCAAGGTAAAAAAGTAGGCGCGTATGCCATCATCAGAGCCAATGGCGATGGGGCTAATTAGTAAGAGATTTTATTTTTGTTAGGCTCTAAAATACAAAACTGGTAGGGTTCCATCACAAGGTATTCGTGGTCGGACCCTACTTTGTATTTCTGTTCGGTCCAGTAATCGTACAATTCAGTGGGAGCATTGCCATGCTCCTTAAACGCATACCAAGTGATATAAGCCGCTTTTTTACTGAAGTTGAATAAACAATACAATTTATTATTTCCTTCTGTTCTAACAAAACCAGCAATATGAATATTATGTTGGGTAAGCCACTGAATGTTTTTTTGATCGGAGAGTATGCTTAATTTCTTTCTGATTTGAATGAGCCGTTTTGTAGCCGAAAAAATGGTTGACTCAATACTATCTCTTACCTCAATAAATTTGTTTTTGTTCCAATCCATTAAAGGTCGGTGCATCCATCGGTTGTCGTAATTTTTGCCCTCATCATTTTGGTAGGAATAGTCGTTCGTATAACCCAGTTCATCACCATAAAACAACATGGGAATACCTCCTAAAAAAAAGCTTTGCGCCTGCATCAAAATTATTTTTGCAATAGATTGGTCAATAGCGGCCGCATCATTTAAGCGAATGGCATTTTCTAATCCACAAAGAGATGCCAGTGTTCCACTTATTCTTGCATCTTGTGTTTTTGGATTTATAGAAAATAAAGCACCAGAAGCGGTGGACATGCTGTGATTTCCAGCATAATAATCTTTTAAAAATTTGCGATGTTCATAGGGGTTATAACCCGCAGCTTCAATCATACCGTCTTCGTATCCTAGACCAATATCGTCGTGACAACGGGTATAGTTTATCCAAGTAGTACCCAATGGTTTTTGCATTAATAAATGCTGAGCAGCCAGCATAACGCGGGTATCACCAGTAGCCAACGCGTCCCATTGCAAAGCCATTTGAGTGGCATTATAAGCCACATCACATTCTTTGGCCACAAATTCATCCATTCCAAAATATTTCATAATTTCCTTAGGTGCAACAATGGCTTCTCCCAATAAAGCCATGCCGGGAGTAGCAATATGTACACATTGTTTAATCAAACGCAGTAGGGTATGGGCTTTTGGTAGGTTCTGGCAACTGGTGCCTCGTTGTTTCCAAATGAAAGCAGGCGCGTCAATGCGTAAAATATCTACGCCAAGGTTGGCATAAAATAAAATATTATCAAGCATGGCAATAAAAACAGCGGGGTTGGTAAAATTCAAATCCCATTGGTATTGGTGGAATACGGTCATCGCCCATTTATTGCATTCAGGAATGTAAGAAAAATTTCCGGGGGCGCTTTCTGGGAAAATTTCGGGCATCGTTTTGTCAAGCTCATCAGGAATGCTACGATCGTTGTACAGATAATAAAAATCTTGGTAAATTTTTTCCCCTGCTTTTGCTTTTTTTGCCCATTCATGTTGGTGAGAAGTATGGTTAAGAACCATATCAATCATGAGGTATATATTGTTTTCCTGCAAAATTGATTGCACTTGCTGTAAATCATTTAAAGTGCCGAATCGGGCATCAATTTTTCTAAAATCAGATACCGCATAACCACCATCACTTTCTTCTGATGGACTTTCAAATAGCGGCATTAAGTGTAAAAAATTCACCCCCAATTTTTTTAGGTATTCTAGTTTATTAGGCAGTTCTTGAATAGTGCCACAAAAGCGATCAATATATAAACTCATGCCTGTAATTTGGTTGCTGGTAAACCAAGTGCCTTGCTTTTCTTTTTCACGATCCCTTAATTTTAGTGCATTCTTTCTATTTTTATTTGCGGCAATAATGGTTTCTATTAAGATAGAAAATTTAGCCATGGAAGCAGCATGATCACCATAAATTTCTGTGTAGAGTGTTTGTAAACTAACTGCGTTTGCAATGAATCTGGTGTAAAAAAATTGATCAATCCCAGCAATATCCAGTTGATGGTATTCGCAGGCTTTATTAATTTGTTGATGTAAAGTATATTGATACACGACCCTTTAAATTAGGAATTAAAAATGTGGTTATTCAAATGCTTAAATGCTTCCATAGCACCTAAGTATTCACAGGTACGGGCACCAGCTTTATTGGCGTTTAAAATTATTTTTTTCCATTCATTGAATGGTAAATCTTTTAATTTGCCAATTGGAAATTGATTCAGTTGGTACAATACTGCACCCACGAAAGCGTCGCCAGCCCCAGTTGTATCAATCGATTGTACTGCAATACTTTCAATCATATATTGTTCACCATTTAGTGCAAGTAGGGTGCCCTCTTTTCCCAATGTGATTGCAAATACTCCTGTTGTTTTAGCGAACAATATTTCTACCGCTTTTTTTAGTGTATCTGTTTCTGTAATGAGTAAAGCTTCTTCATCGCTCAGTTTAAAAAAATTACAATTCTGTAAATAGTGCCAGGATTGTGCAATAAAAGTGAGTGTATTATTTTTAAAAAGTAAGTGACGATAGTTGGGGTCGAAACTAATAAAGATCCGATGGTGAATGGCTTTTTCTAGTAAGTGTAGATAAGCGGCTTGTAAAGGGCCAGGTAAAAATCCTGTAGCAGAGCCAAAGTGAATAATAGAAACCTCATTTAGGTTGATGGAATCTATATCATCAATGGTGAGTTGTGCATCCGCACCTCGGTTAAAAACAAAGTCGCGTTCGCCAGCTTCCACTAAAGAAACAAAAGCGAAGCTGGTAAAATAGTCATTAGTGGTAAGCATGGCACTGGTATCTACCCCAAATGATTCCATGGTCTCAATAAGTTGCTTGCCAAAAGGATCATTGCCTACTTTAGCAGCAAGCAACACTTCTGATCCTAATGCAGCAATGGCTGCAGCTACATTGGTAGGTGCGCCACCCGGTTTTTTTACAAAATTATTACCGTTAGAAAGTGATACATTTTTATCGGTACAAATCATGTCAATCAACGCTTCTCCTATACAAAGTATTTTCATTTATTATTTGTTTTATTTTCAATAAACGTCTGCTTGCCTAAAAATTAAACTTCATTTTCTGCTAAGGGGTTAGATTCTTTAATCAACAGGGTAGCAGCAGATGCAAGCAGCAGGAGTACTCCAGCAAATAAAATGGCATTTCTCGGATCATTGTTTAGAAAATGCTTTAGAATAAACCCAAAACTCATGGTTTGAAAAATCATTGGAATTACAATCATCATATTTATTATACCCATATATACACCATATTTTTCTTTGGGAATATCATGAACTACCATTAAATAAGGAATACCCATCATGCTGGCCCACGCAATTCCAAAGCCCGTCATAGGTGCAAAGAGTAAATATTTATTGGTGATGAATGGAAAGTATAGCAGTGCTAAGCCTGCCAGTAGTAAGCAACAAATATGTAGCTTACGCGGCCCCATTTTTTTGGCCAGATAAACCAATCCGAAAGCCGATAAAAAAGTGATTATATTATACCATCCATTTACGAGCCCCGTCCAACCCACTGCTTCCTCGTACAGCGATTTATTTTCAGTGGGTGATGTTTTCCAAACCGATTTTGCAATGCTCTTGGATGCATTTTGCCAGTAGCAGAATAATGCATACCATTGAAATAAGTAAACCAATCCTAATTGCCATATTATTTTAGGCATGTGAAAAATGGCTTCGCCAATTTCAATAAAGGGTTGAAAAATTCCTTTTTTCTGGGCTTTCAATAATGCAAGTTCTTCTTCACTCGGAGCAATTTCAGTTGTTTTGGTCATGCTCCATAGTACCGATAAAATAGAACAGACAGCACCTAAAAAAAATGAGCCAAATACCCAGTAGGGAATGGCGCCTGATTTTCCGGGAATATATTTTTGAAAAACAAATAAAGAAATATTGGCGAGGGTAATACCCAGCCCCGTAAAAAAACTTTGGGTAAGAAATCCAGTCGCTAACTGAGGCGGCGGAAGTTTATCTGCAATAAAAGCACGATAAGGTTCCATAGCGGTATTATTGGCTGCATCTAAAACCCACAATAAACCTGCAGCCATCCACAAACTGCTGCTGAATGGGTAGAGAAAAAGGCAGATACTACAAAGCAATGCGCCAATAAAAAAATAGGGTTTTCTTCTGCCAAAACGGGGGTGCCAGGTTCCATCACTCAGCACCCCAATAATAGGCTGAATAATTAAACCGGTTACAGGACCCGCTAAATTAAGCAGGGGTATTTCATCGGGCTTAGCACCCAAGAAATCGTAGATGGGGTTAATAGCACTTTGTTGAAGCCCAAAACTATATTGAATACCAAAGAAACCCACGTTCATATTAATGATTTGCATGAAGCTGAGTTGGGGCTTGCTTATTTTCATTGGGTAATATTTATTTTGTTTATATGCTTGTATGTTAGCTACTAAAAATAAGTAAATGATTTTGAAATAAAAGGCAATTTTTATTCTTTATTCTTCGCAAACGTTTGCATGGAATATAAGCAGAGTCTAGTATTTTTGGGGTATGCAACATCAATTTTCTTATCAAAAACAAAAAGTAATTCAGGGCCTTCGCTATCATTTTGTACAGCGAACTGAAATAAGGGTGCTGGTAGTTGTGGTGAATATATTTGCCATTTTAGCCGCCATACTTTTTTATACTAAAAAAATTCGCCCCGAACCTTTTTTGTTGGGATCATTTATTTGGTTAATGATGATGGCATCATTTTGGTTTTTTTTACCCAATAGTATTTATAAGAAAGCAGCTACCTTTAAAGACAGCTTCACTATTTTTTTTAATCGGGAAGGGGTGCGACTAGAAAATGAGCGCGGTTATACCGATTGGGAGTGGAAGCAGTTTAGTAAGTATTTTGAGAGCCCCCATTTTTTTCATCTTTATTTTAACGCCAAATCTTTCTTTCTGATACCCAAAGAAGGAATGAAAGAGGAGTTCAAACATGAATTAAGGGGCTTTTTGGGTAAAATGTTCACCAGCACATCTTCAAAAAAACCTTGAAAAGGCAAATAATTCACAGTTTTATACACTAAACAGGCATTCTGTGGAAACAAAAACAAGTTAAACCATTGCTTGTATTACAAAATGTATATTTTTGCGCCTGTAAACAAAAACTTTTACAATGTCAGATATCGCAACAAGAGTAAAGAAAATCATCGTAGACAAATTGGGTGTAGACGAAGCTGAAGTTACCAATGAGGCTTCCTTCACAAATGATCTCGGTGCCGATTCTTTGGATACCGTTGAATTAATTATGGAATTCGAAAAGGAATTCAACATCTCAATTCCTGATGAGCAGGCTGAAACCATCACCACTGTTGGTCAAGCAGTTGCTTATTTAGAAGAACACGCTAAGTAAGAATCTCTTTTAGTAAGGAATATTTAATCCGCCTTCTGGAGGCTTTATGGCCACATTGGGCGGATTATAACATAAACAGGACTGTTGTATGCAATTAAAGCGCGTAGTTGTTACGGGTATTGGTACTATTACACCCATCGGTAATCATTTAGATGATTATTGGAATGGACTAATAAACGGTGTTCCCGGGGCAGCCCCTATTACTTTATTTGATGCCACAAAGTTTAAAACCCGTTTTGCTTGCGAAGTAAAAGGTTTTGATCCTACCCAGTTCATGGAGCGGAAAGAAGCCCGCAAGCTTGATCGATTTGCCCAACTTGCATTAGTAGCCAGTGATATGGCTGTTGTAGATGCTGGAATTGACAAAGAGAAAATGAATGCAGACCGTATTGGGGTGATTTTCGCTAGTGGCATTGGTGGTCTCACTACTTTTCAAGAAGAAGTAACCAATTTTGCCAAAGGAGATGGAACGCCTCGATTTAATCCTTTCTTTATTCCAAAGATGATATTAGATATTGCTGCGGGACAAATCTCCATGCGGCATGGATTCAGAGGCCCCAATTTTGCGGTTGTTAGTGCCTGCGCCTCTAGTACCAATGGTATTATTGCAGCAGCCGATACCATCCGCCTCGGTAAAGCTGATATTGTAATCAGCGGTGGTTCTGAAGCGGTAATTAGCGAAGCAGGTGTGGGTGGCTTCAATGCTATGAAAGCCATGAGTGAACGCAATGATGATCCTGCCACTGCAAGCCGGCCCTATGACAAAGACCGGGATGGTTTTGTAATGGGTGAAGCAGCGGGTTGTTTGGTTTTGGAGGAATACGAACACGCCATTCAGCGTGGTGCTAAAATTTATTGTGAAATAGCTGGTGGGGGCGCTACTGCTGATGCCTACCATTTAACTGCTCCCCATCCAGAAGGATTGGGCGCACGCAATGTAATGATTGCTGCCCTGAAAGATGCAGGTATGCAGCCCGATGAAATTGATTATATCAATACCCACGGCACTTCTACCCCATTGGGTGATGGTGCTGAAGCAAAAGCCATTACAGAAGTATTTGGTGAGCACGCTTACAAGCTTAATATAAGTGCAACAAAATCTATGACGGGTCACTGCTTAGGTGCAGCAGGTGTAATAGAAGCCATTGCTTGTATTCAAAGCGTAATACATAATATAATTCCTCCCACTATTAATCATTTCACCGATGATCCAGATTTGGATCCGAAACTAAATTTCACGTTTAATAAAGCCCAACAGAGAACTGTTCGCGCTGCATTAAGCAATACATTTGGTTTTGGTGGACACAATGCCTGCGTTATCGTTAAAAAATACGATGCTTAAATAAAGTGCAATTTTTTAAAAGGTTGTTTGCTCCTAAGTCCGCGACTGCATTCGAAACGCAGTTGAACAATATGTTGGGTATTAAACCTGGTAATTTGCAACTTTATCGCAATGCGCTCAGCCACCGTTCGGTAAAAGAAACCCCCGATGAGAATAATGAGCGACTAGAATATTTAGGCGATGCCATTCTTAGTGCGGTAGTGGCCGACTATCTCTTTAAACGCTATCCTTATAAAGGCGAAGGGTTTTTAACAGAGATGCGGAGTAAAATGGTAAACCGACAAAAAATAAATGATATTGCCCTTAAAATGGGGTTGCGTAAACTTACTTTCTATAATAAATTCGACAATGCTTTAAAAGCCAGTCAAATTTTTGGCAATACCCTAGAAGCATTGATAGGAGCGGTTTATCTCGATAAAGGCTACCTCAAAACCCATAGTTGGATTTTAAAACAAATTGTTATTCCACATCTTTATGTAGAAGACCTGGAATTGATTGATATCAATCTGAAAAACAAGTTAATTGGCTGGGCCAATAAAAACGGAAAGACCATCAGCTTTGAATTAGCCGAAGAAAAATTAGAAGGTAGTAGAAGGGTCTTTACCATGAATGCTGTGTTAGACGGTGAAATTTTTACACAAGGTAGGGGCGGTAATAAAAAAGATGCCAGTCAAGTAGCTGCGCAAATAGCCGTAGAAAAGTTAGGGCTGTAACGACTGGCACAATTCAATTAATACCCCATTGGTGGTTTTGGGATGTAGAAAACAAACCAGTTTATTGTCGGCTCCTTTTTTGGGCGTTTCATTCAATAAAATAAAACCTTCCGCTTTTAGTCGCTCCATTTCCGCATAAATATCAACCACATCAAAGGCAATATGGTGCAGACCTTCCCCTTTCTTGGCTATAAATTTGGCAATAACACTTTCGGCATCGGTGCTGGCTACCAGTTCAATTTTGGTTTCTCCTTGTGTAAAAAAAGCAGTGCTCACTTTTTCCGAAGCTACTTCTTCCGTTTTGTAACAAGGCGAATTCAGCAGCTTTTCAAAAAGTAGAATTGATTCTGAGAGATTTTTAACCGCAATTCCAATGTGTTCAACTTTTAGCATCGACTATTTTTTTAATATTTTATTTCGAATTTAGGAAAAACGACCAATTACTTTATCACCACATAAAAAATATAGAACCTATTGCAGTACTTTTGTGTTAATTGTAATAAATCAGTCACTACTATGTTGAAGTTACCCATTTACTTAGATAATAACGCTACTACACCCATGGATCCGCGTGTTTTAGAAGCAATGATACCCTATTTTACCGAACATTTTGGTAATGCTGCTAGTCGCAACCACCCTTTTGGATGGGAAGCAGAAGAGGCGGTGGACTATGCTCGTGAGCAAGTAGCTAAATTAATTGGTGCAGATCCAAAGGAAATTATTTTTACTTCAGGAGCTACTGAAGGTGATAACCTAGGTATAAAAGGGGTATATGAAATGTATGCCAGCAAAGGAAATCATATCATTACTTGTACTACAGAGCACAAGGCGGTTCTAGATACATGTAAGCATATAGAACGTTCAGGTGGAGAAGTTACTTATTTAGAAGTGAAAGCAGATGGTCTGATAGATTTGCAAGAACTAGAAGCGGCTATCAAACCCACTACTATACTAATTGCAATCATGTACGCCAATAATGAAATTGGAGTGGTGCAACCTGTGAAAGCAATCAGTGCCCTTGCTAAAAAGAATGGGGTTTTGTTTTTCTCAGATGCGGTGCAAGCAGTGGGCAAAATTCCAGTAGATGTAAACCAAGATGGCATTGATATTATGGCATTTACGGCGCATAAAATGTATGGCCCCAAAGGTATTGGTGCATTGTATGTTCGCAGAAAAAA
>JAAFJB010000031.1 GCA_013297995.1 Chitinophagales bacterium
GAGGAGATCCGTGAACTTGCGAATGAATTTGGAATGTGGATTATTGAAGACGCTTGTCATTCACCCGGAGGTTATTTTATTGATTCAAAGGGAAATAAGCAAAATTGTGGGAATGGAAATTATGCAGAACTTGCCATTTTTTCTTTTCATCCCGTTAAACATATTGCAGCAGGAGAAGGCGGTATGATTACAACGAATGATGAAACTCTTTATAAAAAGTTATTAAATCTTAGAACCCACGGAATTCAGCAAGATCCTACAAAAAAAATATTTCATCATGGGGTATGGTATTATGAAATGCAAGAACTTGGATATAATTATCGATTAACAGATTTTCAAGCTGCATTGGGTAAAAGCCAATTGAAAAGAGCCGAAGAAGGATTGAAGAAAAGAAAGGAAATAGCAAATATTTATTATAATGCTTTTAAAGAATCCAACTTTATTAAAGCACAATCTGGTGTTATAGAAGGTCATGCCTATCATTTGTATATTATTGAAGTGGAACATAGAAATGAATTGTTGGTTTTTTTAAGAGAGCAAAATATTTGGTGTCAAATCCATTATATACCTGCACATTTAATGCCCTACTACAGACAGTTTGGTTGGAATGATGGTGATATGCCTAATGCTGAAAACTATTATCAGCAATGTATTAGTTTGCCAATTTTTCCAACCCTTTCTGAAGAAGAACAACAATTTGTAATTCATAAAATTCAAGATTTCTTTCATGGGTAATATAGCAATAATTCCTGCAAGAGGAGGAAGTAAGCGGATTCCAAGAAAAAATATCAAAGGTTTTTTAGGAAAACCAATTATTGCTTACTCTATTGAGGCAGCAATTGCAAGTGATTTGTTTGATGAAGTAATGGTATCAACAGATGATGCTGAAATTGCTGAAATTGCTGTTAAATATGGAGCTAAAGTTCCGTTTATGCGAAGCCCAATTAATTCTGATGACTTCGCAGGAACTGCCGAGGTTCTCGTAGAAGTGCTTAATGATTATTCAAAGAAGAATACATTGTTTGAATACGCTTGTTGTATTTACCCTACAGCACCATTAATTAAAGTGAAGAATATCATTGATGGATTAGATCTATTGTTAAGAAATAAATTTACTTCAGTATTTCCGGTATGTGCTTTTAGCTATCCAATATTACGAGGATTGAATAGAGATAACTCAGGTAAAACTAAAATGTTGTGGCCAGCAAATATAAATAAACGTTCACAAGATTTGGAACTAGCTTATCATGATGCTGGTCAGTTTTATTGGATAGATAATTCACTTTTTTTAAAAGAAAGTAAACTATTTTCTTCTAATTCTGGAACAATAGTATTAAATCAAACAGAAGTTCAAGATATTGACAATGAAAATGATTGGGAAATAAGTGAATTAAAGTATAAATTGTTAGTTAAAAATGGGGGTTAAAAATAAAATATATTTTAGAGTTGATTGTGGAAATTCAATTGGTTTAGGGCACATCGTGAGGTGCTTAGCGTTGTCTGAAATGCTCAGCTCAAATTTTGAATGCTGGTTTGTTATGAGACATCCTAATGATCTAATTAAAAACGATGTATATGCTGTAGGTAATAAATTGATATGCCTTTTAACAGATGATGAAGATGAGTTTATAAATAAGTTAAATGGAACAGAAATTGTAGTTATTGATGGATATGGTTTTGGTGAAGCTTTGCAAAAAAAAATAAAAAATCAGGGATGTAAATTAGTTTGTATTGATGATATGAATGAGCAACATTTTTTTGCTGACATTGTAATAAATCATGCTTTAATGGCTAACGAAAATCAATATTCAATAGAAAAATATACTAAGTTACTGTTAGGGAAAGAATATATTTTAGTAAGAAAGCCATTTCTGGATGCAGCAAAAAATAGAACTATTAGAGCCATGGATTTCAAAAATTTTTTTATATGTATGGGGGGTGCCGATAAAGATAATTTAACGCATTATATCACATCTATTATTGCAAGTTTTTCTTGTGTAGAGTCAATCAGGGTTGTAATTGGAAGCGCTTATTTGGGCGATGTGGAAGCGTTAAAGCTTTTTCATTCTTCAATAAAAATTTACCAAAATGTCAGCCCTAGTGAAATGGTCGATTTAATGCAGATGTCGGAGTTAGGTATTGTTCCTGCAAGTGGAATTTCATACGAATGTTTAGCTGTAGGACTGCCATTGATTGTTGGTCATTATATTCAAAATCAATATGCTTTTTATGAAGCGTTAGTGAGTCAAACAAATATCATTGGCGTTGGCTCTTTAAAAGAGATTAATAAATACAATCTTGAACGAGCAATACAAAAGTTAAAGTTGAATATTAATCAAGGTTCAACTTATGTAGTTGATGGCAATCAACAAGCACGATTTTTAAGCGCATTTAATTATTTAGCAGCATCTTGAGAAGATTAATTATTATAACAGGAGCAAATAAAGGACTTGGTAAAGAATTCTTCAATTTGTTTCATCAAAATAATAATGGAAATGATACCATTGTATCTATATCAAGAAGGTTATCTTCTGAACAAGAAAATCTAGTTGATGGCAATGAAAATAGGTTTGTGTTTATTAAAACTGATTTATCGAAACTGGAAAACACTTCATCACTAAAGCAACTTGAAAATTATAAGGAAAATGTGGATCGAGTAGTTTTTATAAGTAATGCTGGAATTGTTACTCCGATCAATAATATTGGATTATTAAATGAAATTGACCTTATGAATTCTATATATGTAAATGTAATTTCCCCTGCTATTATTATTAACTACCTTTTTAAAATTTTTGAAGGAAAAAAAATCGATATAATTAATATTTCTTCTGGGGCTGCAACTACCGTAGTTGAAGGATGGTCTGCCTATTGTAGTGGGAAAGCATATATCCATATGTTTATCGAAGCTTTGAAAATTCAAGAAAAAGGTAATAATAATGTCAATATTCATAATATTGATCCAGGTACAATTGACACAGCCATGCAACAAGAAATCAGAAATGCTAATGTTAAAGGATTCACAAAACATGCTGAATTTGTAAAACTAAGTGTTGAAGGCAAATTGAAAGATGCAAAAACTATTGCATTAGCAATACTCACTAAAGAAAAATTAATTATTTGAAAATAGCAGTACTTTCTGATATACATGCAAATCACTACGCACTAGAAGCTGTTCTTTCTAGTGCTAAAATTATAAAAGTAGAGAAACTATTAATACTTGGAGATAATGTCGGATATTATTACAACCCAGATAAGATTCTTGATATGCTTAAAGAATGGGATTGTGATATGATAAAAGGAAATCATGAAGTAATTATGGAGAAGTTGGCTAAAGGTATTATTGAGCCTAATTCTTTGAAAAATAAATACGGTAGTGGACATCAAATTGCTATTAAAAAATTATCATCGTATCAATTTAATGAACTAGTGAATTTACCAGAAAAAAAAGCAGTGACAATAAATGAAGTGAAGGTATTGATGTGTCATGGTTCTAATTGGGACAGTAATTATTACCTATATCCCGATACTAATATAGAAGTACTTGAAAAATGCAATGAGCCATTGATAGACTTTGTAGTTGTAGGGCATTCACACTATCAGTTTGCATATCGAAATATAAATAGTATATTAATTAATGTTGGTTCTGTAGGTCAATCTCGTAGTGTAGGGGGAGTAGCAAATTGGGCAGTGATCAACACATCAAATAAAAGCTTCGAACTAAAGTCAACTCACTATGATATAAGACCTCTTTTAGCAGAAATTAAGTCTATTGACCCAGAAGTAAGTTATCTACGTGAAATTTTAAAAAGAAGGAACTCTTGAAGACCAAATATAATATTCTTGTTACAGGCTGTGGTGGGGATATTGGCCAAAGCATTGGAAAAATACTTAAGTCAAGTGCCCTATTTTCTAATGTGATAGGGTGTGATATGACTGATGAACATGCCAGTATTTTTATTTATGACAAGGTAATTATAGTTCCTGCTTGTAAGTCTTCAAAATATATTTCTTCATTAGAAGCAGTAATTAAACAAGAATTGATAGATATAATATTGCCTATTTCAGAGCCTGAGTTAAGACTTTTAAGTGTGTTGAGGATTGAATATACCTTCCTGAATAAAATGCTTATTTGTGCGAATTTAAAAGCGATGGAAATTGGTTTCGATAAATATGCTACAGCTATTTTTTTACAAAGAATTTCACTACCTTTCCCAGTTACAAAAATTATCGGAGACATTATAGATCCGACGTTTCCTTTGATTCTAAAAAGTAGAACTGGTGCAGGAAGCAAGTCTATTTTTGTTTTGAATGATATAGAAGAGTTCAAATTTTACAAGCGAAAATATCCTGATTTTATTACACAGGAATTACTTGTAAATGCTAATGAAGAATATACATGTGGTGTTTTTAAAAGCATAGATGGGGATCTGAGAACAATCATCTATCGAAGGAAGTTAGTAGATAGCTACTCTGGGTTTGGTGTAGTAGTAGAAAACGAAGCAATTGAGCAGCTGCTAACCACAATTGCCGATGGACTAGCATTACGAGGCTCAATAAATGTTCAGTTAAGACTAGCCGAAAAAGGCCCATGTGTATTTGAAATCAATCCTAGGTTTTCAAGTACAGCTATGTTTAGGCATTTGATGGGTTTTGAAGATATTATTTGGAGTATACAGGATGCGCTAGGTATTCCAGTTTCTAATTATAGCAAGCCATTAGTGGGAACTAAATTTTATAAAGGGTTTACTGAATATGTAAAATAATATGAGTAAGATAATTGATACTTGGTTTTCTAAAATAAGTGATGAAAACAATTGTTACATAATTGCAGAAATAGGTAGTAATCACAATGGTAATTTTGATCTAGCATGTGAATTAATTGAAAAGGCTGCTGATGCTGGAGTTAACGCTGTTAAGTTTCAAACATTTAAAGCGAGCAATCATTATTCCACAAAAACTCCAAGAATCAGTTTGTATAATCAAAATGTTTATGAATTAATAGAAAGCCTAGAAATTAATAGAGCATGGCATACCGATCTTGCTAAGCTATGCAAGTCTAGGAAGATAGATTTTTTGGACTCACCCTGTGACATAGATGCTGTGATACTAGCAGAATCTGTCGATATGCCATTGATGAAATTGGCATCTTTTGATATGATTGATATAAGACTTTTGGATGCAATTAGCAAAACAGGAAAGGGTTTAATTTTCTCTACAGGAATGTCAAATATGGCTGAAATTGAAATGGCAGTTAATATTTGCAGGAAAAACAAAAACGATAAAATTATAGTGTTACAGTGCACATCTATTTACCCAGCTCCAATTCATTTATCGAATTTGCGGGCAATGGATACTATCAAAAAAAGTTTTAATGTTATCACTGGCTATTCTGATCATACACTCGGAGATCATATTGCATGTGCGGCAGTAGCCATAGGTGCTAAGGTTATAGAGAAGCATTATACATTGAATAGAAATTTAGAAGGACCTGATCATAATTTTGCGATTCAGCCAGAAGAGTTAAAACAAATGATCAATAAAATAAGAGATATTGAAGGTAGTTTAGGTGATGGGATGAAAAATGGCCCTAGATCAGAAGAAATGGAATCTTATACAATAGCAAGAAGAAGCCTTATCGCAAATAGAGATATTGAGGAGGGTGAAATTATTAAAGAAAACGATATTGTTGTAAAAAGACCTGGTCTAGGGGTTCATCCTTCTATGATTCAATATGTTGTAGGAAGAACTGCAAAGAAAAAAATAATGAATGATGAACCAATAACATGGGATTTAATATGAGAAAAAAATTATTGTTATCAGGACTAGGGGGTTCTCCCTTTCCATATCTTCATAATCAACTTGCGAAGAAATATGATTTGTATTATATTGACTCAGATGCACAACTTTCAAAATTGTATGAAGGATTTAATTTTTACATAGCACCATTAGTCAATAATCCAAATTATTTCAATTTTGTTCATAAAGTTTTAGTAGACAATAAAATCGACTTTTACATTCCTTTAATTGATGAAGAAATCGTAGAAGCAAAAAATCGATTTGATAAAGAATTTGGAGTTAAGGTGATTGCTCCAAATTCAAATTTTTCATCTTTGTGTTTAGATAAATACTCTTTGATGCAGAGTCTTTTGGAAAACAATGTCTCTAATATTAAATCTATAAAAGGGGAGCAGTTCGACGACAATACTTTCTTCCCAGTTTTTATTAAGCCAAACTCTGGTAGGGGGAGCAGAGGGATAAGAAAGATTAATACTCAGAAAGAATTAGAAGCTTATTATGTACTAGAAAAATATGATCCTAAGGACATACTGGTACAGGAGTTTGTTACTGGAGATGAGTTTACTGTTGGAGTTTCTGTAAATAATCATAACCAATTGATGTCTATTAGTACGAGGCGAATC
Organism: Chitinophagales bacterium; assembly: GCA_013297995.1. Taxonomy (GTDB): domain Bacteria; phylum Bacteroidota; class Bacteroidia; order Chitinophagales; family Chitinophagaceae; genus Sediminibacterium. Next base: position 6,420 of record JAAFJB010000031.1, read on the forward strand.
ATAAAAAAGAAAGGTATTACCCAAATTGCTGTAAATGAGAATTGTAAAATTATTGAACAAGCTGCTGATAAAATTGTTCAAATATATAGACCTTGTGGTCCTTTCAATATTCAGTTGTATCTTACTGATAAAAACGAGGCTAAGATTTTTGAAATCAATCCGCGTTATTCGACAACAATTATTATGAGTTATGCAGGAGGTATTGATGAAATATCGCTATTTATTGATAATTATGATGTTGATAAGTTAGATTTTTCTATTCAAATACCTGCTGAAAATATAACATTACACCGAAGGTGGGAAAATTGCTTTTATGAGAAATTATAAGTTGCTTATAGTTGGAGGGACAGGATATTTGGGAAGGCACTTGCGAAAAATACTGGGCAACGATTGTGGTATATTTTTTACTGGTACAAAATCAATCGAAGCTGAAAATTATATATACATTGATTTTAAAAACCCTTCTTCCTTCGAAACATTAAAAGGTGTTTTTTTTGAAAAAATTTTGATATTATCAGCATCTATTTCTGGAATTGGTCACAGTAGCCTTGCAAGCAAAGACATTGATGTAAATACTTTTGCCTATGCCACATTTTTAGAATTTATAAAAATCAATTCTATTTGCGAAAAAATTATATATATATCATCTATGACAGTCTATGGCAGTAGGAATTGCTTGCCTGTATTAGAATCAGCTAGCTTATCTCCTGTTCATTCGTATGGGTTAAGTAAAAGGATAGCAGAACAATTTACTGAGTTTGTTTGTAACACTTCGCCAATAAAAGGATTAGTTGTAAGGCTTCCAGGGCTCTATGGAGGTGATAGGGAAAGTGGATTTATATATAATGCTATCAAAACATGCCTCTGTAATAGACCACTTGTTATAGATATAAACGGATTGAAATACTGGGAAGCAATTGAAGTCAACGACGCATCCATTGCAATATGCGAATTAATGAATACTCACTCTTGGGATGCTTCTTGTGATGTGTATAATATTTCCTATGGCGAACAATTTGATATTTTTAAAACAGCTCGTTTAATTAAGTATACAACAAATTCGACTAGTGATATAGTAGTTAAAGGACTAAACAGCTATGAAGATTTTTTTCTTGATAACCGTAAGCTTAAAAGTGTCATTAATTTTAATAAATCATTTATTGGTTCACTAAATAAATATATAAACAAATTTAAATCTTGACTTATATAATAGGCGATATCCATGGCGAATCTGAAAAATTAATAATGTTGCTAACAAACATTAGATTATTCGATAAAAAGCCATTATTTATTTTTGTTGGGGATTATATTGATAAAGGGCTAGATCCAAAGAAAACACTTGATTTTCTTCAAATTTTTAAAACATATAATGATTGTGTTTTTTTAATTGGTAATCATGAATATGCGTGGATGAATCTAACTAGTACTCAAAATCAAAATAATTTTACAACCTACTTAGAGAAATATGGAGGGGATAATACAATATCTTCTTTTGGCGAGAATGATTTTTTTAATACTCAAAAAAGGTTGATGGACGACTACCATTCTTTTTTTTCGAGTTTGAAGCCTTATTATATTATTAACAACTATTTTATTTGTCATAGTGGTATTAGTCAAGTAAACTACCTACGCCAACCTACGGAATTGGAATCAAGGGATTTTTTATTTAACAGGTATGATTTTTTAAAAACAGATACTTTTTATTGTAATAAGTATATAATGATTTTTGGGCATACACCATTTTATTATCCATATATTGATACATATAAAATTGGAATAGATACAGCTGCTTTTTTTTATAAAGAACGACCCTTAACCTCATTTTGTGTCGAAACTAAAATTTTTCTTAATTCAAACAATCAAAATAAACATCTTAGCGATTTCTCGTTAAATATTTGTCCAAATATTGTAAGGTTTAATCCAATGAACAATTTTTAAAATGGCTAGATTGTCTTTTCTAAATGACACTAAAATTTTACTTGTAGTTGCACATCCAGACGATGAATTATTAGGACTAGGTGCTACTATGCATAAATTGATCAATTCATATAATGTAAATGTACATGTTGTTATACTAGGCGAAGGCATCACTTCAAGGTCTGATAGCAGAAATACAGACTTATGGCAAAACGAGTTAGTAACACATAAAAAAAATATAACTAATGCACAAAAGGCTATAGGTTATCAAAGCCTTAGTATTTATGATTTTCCAGATAACCGTTTTGATACAATCGCTTTATTGGATATCATAAAAGTAATTGAAAAAGAAAAGAATAGCTTTCAACCAGATATTATTTTCACTCATCATGGAGGCGATTTAAATATTGATCATCAACGTACATTCGAGGCAGTAATGACAGCTTGTAGGCCAATGGCTCAGGAAACAGTAAAAACAATAATTACATTTGAAACGCCTTCAGGAACTGAATGGAGATCCCCAACTGATCCTAGATATTTTTTACCCAATTTCTTTGTTTCGGTTTCTGAGGCAGACATAGAAGCTAAAATTACAGGTATGGAGTCTTATGAATTCGAAAGAAGAACTTACCCCCATCCTCGTTCTCCTGAAGCCTTAAGAATTCAAGCTAAACGTTGGGGAATTGCCGTTGGTGCCCAATTTGCGGAAGCGTTTTGTATTGTAAGGAGTATATCAGTTTAAGTTCGTTTCAAATTAATTATGAATTTAATTAAAAGTTATTCGGTTTTTAAAATAGTTCTAAAAAATTATTTTATCAACTCTCGGAATTCAAAATTCGAGAAATTTTTTATTATAAAACTTAGTCAATTTAAGATAAAATGGAAGCCTTTCAATAAGAAAATTATTCTTGCCGCAATTGTGGATGATTTCGCCATGGCTATTAAAATAGCTTCTGCTTCTCATAACCTTGCGAAAATTCATGATGCAAATATTGGACTTTACTCTATTGCTACACAAGTAGAGGACTCAGTTTTTAAGAATAATAAATTTTGGGATTCGATTTATTCGGAAGTGTGGTACAGAAGGCTTGATAATATTTTTCTTTCTTTTGGTGGGAAATTATTGTACAGAAATGTTTACAATAATAAAAATGAGTCAATTGATAAAGAACTAAAATTTATTCTGAGTAACATTAAAAGTAAGGAGGATGTAATTGCGATTAAAATTCAAGGAATCCATGTTGGAGATTTAGTATATGATACTTATATGCGAATGGGAAATAGAGCAACTGTAGATATACATGACCCGTTCTTAATACACAATATTAAACAGGCATTGTATATTTATTACGGCTTTAATAATATTTTGGAGAAATACGAATTGAAAGCAATTGTTAATAGTTATACTGCATATATCCAATTTGGAATCAATGTGAGGTTAGCTGTAAATAAAGGGATACCTGTATACACAGTTGGATCTAGTAATAACTTAGTCCATCGAGTTCATCATGCTTTTTTTTCACATCATAATAATCATTTTAACTATAAAAAATGCTTTTATAAACTTGAAGAAAAAGAAGAAAAATTAGCAAATGCAAAGCAATACTTTGAAAAAAGATTTTCAGGACAAGTAGATGCTGCTACTAGTTATATGAAATCTTCTGCTTTTAACTCATCACACAATAGCAAATTAGATACTATTGATTGGAATAATGCAGTAATTGTTTTAGCACATTGTTTTTTCGACTCGCCGCATATTTACAGGGGTTTGTTATTCCCAGATTTTTACGAGTGGATTACTTATACAATTGATAAACTATTAATGGTTGAAGGAATTAGTATTTTAATTAAACCACATCCAAATGGTGTAGAACAAAATGATACAATTTTTGAAGAATTGAACTTAAAGTATAGTAGTGAAAAGGTAATATTTATAGATAAAAATACATCGCAGCTACAGTTATTGAACGCCAAGCCAAAAGCAATCATAACTGCTTATGGAACTGCGGCTTCAGAATTTGCTTATGCTGGAATTCCAGTACTGAGTATATATGATAATCCATTCACAGGGTATGGGTTCACTAAAATAGCATATAGTATTTCAGATTACGGAAGCATGTTAAGCGATATTCAGCACTTAAAGGTTGAAATAGATAAAAATGAAATTCTTGAATACTATTACATGCATCATCTTCACTATATGGGTGGTCATCACCCAGATTGGCTTGAAATCAGTAAGTATAAAGGTGCTACAAATTGCGATAACTTTTTAATAGATTATTTGCCAAAAATGAATACAGCTTACTTTTCTCGAGTAGATAATATTATTAGCGATGGAATAAGAATTGCCGAGCAAGAACACAATGATGTTGATGATTTTATAAAGGAAACTAATGCATAGTGATCTTTCTCCAATAGTATTATTTGTTTATAATAGACCAAAGCATACAGCAGCTACTTTATTAGCTTTATCTAAGAATAAACTCGCCAACAATTCTTTATTATATGTTTTTGCAGATGGTTTAAAGGAAAATGCTAACGCTGAACAAAGAGAAAAAGTAAGAGCTACACGAGAAGTGGTAAGAAGCCAAAACTGGTGTGTGAAAACAATCATTATAGAAAGGGATAACAATTTAGGACTTGCAAACTCAATAATTACTGGTGTTTCTCAGGTAATAGAATTGCATGGAAAGGCAATAGTTATGGAAGATGATATTCTTCCTCGAAAAGGCTTTTTAAAGTACATGAACGATGCTTTAAACATGTATGAATTGGATGATAAAGTTGGATGCATTAATGCTTGGAATTATGCATTAGATACATCAAAACAAAAAGACTCAACATTTTTTTTAAAAGGGGCAGATTGCTGGGGTTGGGCTACTTGGAAGCGTTCGTGGGATCTGTTTGAATCGGATGGACAAAAATTGTTAAATGAAATTAAAGCGAGAAAGCTTGAGTACAGCTTTAATAGAAACGGAACTCACGACTTTGTTAGGATGCTAGAGGATCAAATAGCCGGTAGGAATGATTCTTGGGCTGTTAGATGGCATGCCTCTCTTTTTTTAAATAATAAGTTTTGTTTGTGGCCCACTAAATCAATTGTAACAAATATTGGTTTGGATGGGTCAGGAATACATTCGGGTACCAATGAAATAGAGCAAAATAGTGTATCGTTTATAAATGTTCAAAAAATTGAGGTTAAAGAATCTGAATGGTTTTTTAATGCCTATCGGAAAAAAAATACCAAAAGTATAAAGTTCAGTTTTATTCGATTTTTATGGAACAGGTTAAAATTATTAAACATTCGTGAATTTATCCCTCCAATATTCTACCGTATTAAAAGTTCAATATTTCCAACAATACAGCAGTCAAAAAGTATTTGGAATGGTAATTATGATTCTTGGGAAATAGCCTCAAATTTATGCACTGGTTATAATGACCAACTGATTCTAGAAAATTGTAAAAACGCACTGCTAAAAGTTAAAAAAAATGAAGCAGTATACGAGCGCGATAGTGTTTTATTCGATAAACCCAATTATAGCTGGCCTATTGCTACAGGGCTAACCCAAATTGCATTAAATAAGAATAAAAAATTAAGCGTATTAGATTTCGGTGGAAGTTTAGGAACTACTTATTTTCAGAATAAATTTTTTCTGAATACATTAGATAACCTGATTTGGTCAATTGTTGAACAACCGAAATTTGTTGAGGTTGGGCGTGATTTTTTTGCAGATGATCATCTTGAATTTCATTTTACACTGGAAGAATCGCTTGCTCAAAATAAAGCCGATGTACTTATTTTAAGCGGGGTATTACAATATCTAGATGATCCTGAAAAATGGATAAAACAGTTTATTCATCATCAATTTGAATATATTTTTATTGATAGAACTGGATTTATAGATCAATTTAATGCTAGGATTCTGATTCAGTCTGTTCCTGCTGAAATTTATAAAGCAGCTTATCCAGTATGGTTTTTTAACGAAGAAAAATTTAAATCGTACTTTCTGAATAAGTATGATTTAATCAGCGATTTCAATAGTTTCTGTGATTTGGATACTATTTCTGATGATGGTAAAAAATTATATTGGAAAGGATTTTTACTTAAACATAAATAAATGACAGAATTACCATATCTGAATCTAGGTTGTGGCGCACATTTTCATCCTGAATGGACTAATATTGATTTTGTGAGTACGGGAGAAGGGGTTATTGCTTACAATCTAACTCAAGGCGTTCCTTTTGCAGATAATAGTTTTGATGTAGTATATCATTCCCATGTTTTAGAGCATTTCACCAAAGAGGCTGGACAGAGATTTATTCAGGAATGTTACCGGGTTTTAAAGCCGAATGGGATTATTAGAATTGCCATTCCTAATTTAGAAGCTATTATAAATAATTACAAAGAGCTACTTGAGCAGTTGAAAGCCAATCCAAATGATGCTTATCTTCAGGAATGCTATGATTGGACAATGCTTGAAATGTACGACCAAACTGTTAGAAATAGTTCTGGAGGCGAAATGGTAAATTATCTTTCACAGCATAAAATTATTAATGAAGACTTTGTGATTGAAAGATGCGGATACGAAGTAAAATATATTATTGATAACTATAGAAAGCAAAAAAAATCACTAACGCTACAAAATGCTTACAAACCTTCTATTATACAAAGGGTAGTTAATTTGCCTTCAACACTAAAAAGGAAATTACTAAATTATTTATTAGGGTCTGATACTAGAGCGTTAAAGATTGGAAAGTTTAGACTGGGAGGAGAAATTCATAGCTGGATGTATGATAGCTTCTCTCTGGGCCGTCTTCTAAAATCTGCTGGGTTTGAAGAGATTAAAGAATATACAGTTTCTGAAAGTGGTATACCAAACTGGAATGATTTTGGTTTGGAAATAATTAATGGTAAAACCAGAAAACCCGATTCATTATTTATGGAGGCTAGAAAGAAATAAATGCTGCACTTTGCAACTCTGTTTGATATTAACTACCTCTCCCGTGGGTTAGCTTTAATTCATTCTTTGGAACAGCATTGCTCAGTTCCTTTCAAGGTATTTGTATTATCGCTTGATGAGCAAGTACCTATTCATTTTAAGAAAAACCCAAATAAAAATGTTTTAGTAATACAGTTGTCTGAAATTGAAACATATTTCCCTGACTTACTTATAGCAAAAGCAAATAGAAAAAAAGTTGAATATTATTTCACCTTAAGTCCATATTTGCCTTCATACTTATTCGAAAAATATCAGGAAGTTCAGCAGATTACAACCTTGGATGCTGATATTCTTTTTTTTTCAGATCCTGCAATAATTTTCAAAACTTATCCAAAAGCTTCTATCTTAATAACTCCACATGCATTTCATAAAGGAATTGAATATATGTGTAAGTGGGGTGTTTTCAACGTGAGTTTTCAGTCTTTTAAAAGAACAGAAGAAGCAATCTTGTGTTTAGATATTTGGAAAAAACAATGTTCTGATTGGTGTTATGACGAAATTGATCCTACGGGAACAAAATTTGCTGATCAAAAATATTTAGATGACTGGCCAATTTTATATAAGAGTTTGTGCGTGATTAATATTTCCTCTGTTGGCTTAGCACCTTGGAATATTAAGAACCACATAATTTCTACTCACAATCATAAAATTTCGGTAGATGGCATTCCACTCGTTTATTATCATTTTCATGGACTTAGGCTTATCACAAATAATTTCATTACTCATTCTTTAGATAGCTATGAAGCAATTAGCTCTGCTAAAAATAAAGCAGTTCAAAAGATCTATCATATATATATGCTTTCGTTAAGTAATTTTCAATATTTTAATTTGCAAGAAACTGATAATTCCATAGCAAGATATCAAGTAAATGGCGAAGGCATTTTTAAGAAAATCATCACAAGTAATGGCGTATTATTTGTTTCTAAATGGATTGTATTCCATTTTAACCTTACTAAGATTTCTTGTTTTATAAGAATGATATTTAATAAGATTTCAAGTTTAGTACGTTGAATGCTAAAAAAACTTAGAAAATTTGAAAAAACTGAAGTATCGCCTACAGTATTAATCTTTTATTATTTGCATGAAATATTCTAAAATAACTGTTGTAACTCCTAATTATAACCAAGCAAGGTTTCTTGAGTATACGATTCAATCGGTACTTTCTCAAAATTATCCCAATCTCGAATACATAATTATTGATGGCGGCAGCACTGACGGATCAGTAGATATCATAAAAAAGTATACTGATAAACTTCATTTTTGGGTTTCAGAAAAAGATTCTGGTATGTACGAAGCAATTCAAAAAGGCTTCTCGAAAAGCACGGGTGAAATAATGACCTACATCAACTCGGATGATATACTCCACCCTTACTCCCTATTTACTGCAAATATTATTTTTTCACAGTATGAATACATTCATTGGATTAATGGATTTGATAACCAGATTGATGAAAACAATAGAATTGTTACAGTGCGAGATACGATTCCAAATTGGACAAAATATCATTATTTAACGGGTCAATACCAATATATACAACAGGAAGGAGCATTTTGGACTAGAGATCTTTGGAATCGAGCAGGCGGGCATATAAAATCTACTTTATCATGTGCTGGTGATTTAGAGCTATGGAGTAGATTTTTTTGCAGAGAAAAATTGTACTATTTGCCATTAATACTAGGTAGTTTTCGCTTAAGAAGTGCTGGACAAAAATCTATGGAACAATTAGATATATATGAGCGCGAAGCTTTAACTATTCTGTCAAATATGTCGCCTATTGATAATTTTGAAAAAAAAATTGTTAAAATGTATTTTAGTACTACCTGGAAAATTTTAAGAAAGTTGAATAAGAGAAGAATTTACAAGTTGTTTGGATATTTAGAGCTGTACAATATTTTTATTGTTCATCAATCAAAATTCTTTTTTGATAGAGCTTCTCAACAATTTAAACTAGTACAAAGTAATCACTAAATTAAATTATTTTAATGAGTTCTTTAAAATCTATAATTCATAAACTAGTTAAAATTAGGCCTTTCTTATGGGGCAGTATTATTTATAACTATGAAGCAGAAATAATACGACGTCTCATTGATGAGCCTAAAGACAAAAGAAATCATAATAAATTACAATTTGAGAGATGTAAAAAATGGTTTTTAGACAAGGGCGATGAACTTCATAGGCTGAATTATCCATTAACAAAAGACTCAATTGTTTTAGATGTTGGAGGATATATTGGAGATTTTGCATCAGCTATTTATTGTAAATACAAATGCAAGATATTTGTATTTGAACCTATTCCTCAGTTTGCAAATAATATTGCTAATAAATTTTCTAAAAATGGTGACGTTATAGTGTTTGATTCAGCATTGTCTAAGTTTAACAGTGTTTCATCAATAAGTTTTGAGGGAGATAAATCCTCATTATTTAGTAAAACAAATCAGCTTTCGATTAAATTAATGAGCGTTACTCATTTTTTTAATCAACATGGCATTTCTAAAGTTGATTTAATGAAATTGAATATCGAAGGGGGAGAATACGAATTGCTTGAAGAAATTATTGAAACTGGATTAATAAATTCAATTGTAAATATTCAAGTTCAATTCCATGATTTTAATATTGAAAATGCAGAAAATAGGATGAAAGAAATACAAGATAATTTGTCTAAAACACATAGGCTCACTTATCAGTATGAATTTGTTTGGGAAAATTGGGAACTAATTAATATTTAATGATCATAGTTGAGTTAAATGGCGGTTTAGGAAATCAAATGTTTCAATATGCATTTGCAAGGTCGATCCAATTAGATACAAATTCAGAGTTGTTTTTTGATTTGAATCAATTTGAAAATAAGGCTACTGATTTTTTTAATACTGGCAAATCAATTAGAAGATTTGAATTAGATTCTTTTAATCTTAAAATCAATTTTTTAAAAGATGCACATAGGACTTTTTTTCCAAAGTCTTTATTCAAACGGTTTATTTTGAAATTCTATAAATTTCTAAATATTAAGTCTATTGTATTTGAAAGTTCAACTAAACATGATGCGTCAATTTTAAAAAAAATTAAACATCAAACTTACTTTATAGGACATTGGCAAAGCCCCAAATACTTTAGTAAGTATAAATCAATCTTAGTACAGGAGTTTCAATTTCTTTTAAAATTTAATAGAGATATCGAACTGGAAAATCATATTATGAATTCTAATTCAGTATCTATTCATATAAGAAGAGGCGATTATGTATCTAATAACGAAGCAAATAAAGTACATGGTATTTCTACGCTTGAATATTATAAGTCAGCAACTGATCTATTAAATATTAAATATAATAATATCTGCTGGTATATTTTTTCTGATGATATTCATTGGTGTAGAGCAAATTTTATGTGGTTACAGAATATAGTTTTTGTTTCTCCTAATTTATTACCATCCCATTATGATATGTATTTGATGAGTTTGTGTAATCATAATATTATAGCCAATAGTACTTTTAGTTGGTGGGGGGCTTGGCTAAATCAAAATGAAAATAAAACTGTTATAGCACCCAAGAATTGGTATGCAGATTTACAATTAAATAGTCAAAGCTCTGATTTGATACCTACTGAATGGATTCGTTTATGAGTGAAGTACTTGTGTCAGTAATTTTACCAGTATATAATTGTGAGAAGTATATTGGAGATGCCATTGAATCAATATTAAACCAAACATACAGTCAAATTGAACTTATCATTATAAACGATGGATCTACTGATAATACACACGGGATAATAGCAAAATATTTAGATAAAAGAATTAGGTATTTTCATGATATACTTAATCGAGGAATTGTATATGCTCTTAATAAAGGAATAAATGAATCAAACGGATGTTTGATATTCAGGATGGATGCAGATGATATATCACTTCCAGAGAGAATTGCAGACCAAGTAAAATTTATGCAATTAAATCCATCTATTGATCTTCTTGGAAGCAAAGCTTTTTTTTTCACAGATGATAAGATTAATAGTAAAGAAATACACGGAAATTCATATAACTCACATAATGTAATTAAAACATTATTGTTTCTGTATAGTCCATTTATTCATCCAACTATAGTTATCCGAAATTCAATTAAACTTAAGCCGTATTTATATTATTCTGAAGATTCAAATTATGGGGATGATTATGAGTTTTTCACCAGAAATGCAGGTAATTTTAGATTTGGATTTTTTGATAAGGTGGTTTTAAAATATAGAATTCATATTTCTGAATTTAGGCTTTCAAGTAGCCATAAAGCAGAACAATATAAATTAAGTACATCAAGGTCACGATTAAAATATTTCGCTAAAAATATTCCTAATTTCAATACAGGGTTGGTTGTACATTACGAAAATGTCTTTTATAATAGTTTAAAAATTAATTTAGTTACACTAAAAAAAACGATTCTTTTTTTCTTGTATTTTAAAGACTTTATTCAATCTCAAGAATTTAGCAAAGCTGAACATAAGTTTATCGATTTACAAATAAATAGAAAATATTATAATTCAATTTATCAGTTTTCTAAAATTGGATTCAATGCTTTTATCTTATATTATAAATATTCCATTAAGTTGGGTAGATTTAACATTCTAAGTGAGATTAAATTTTTTTCAAAATCGGTGTTAAAAAAATAATTTTAGTATTACTACTTTCCAATTAATAATTCTAAAATTATGGCTCACTACTAAAAGAAATAGATCCTTCGCAATTATTGAAATTATTCTTCCTTCGTAACATGAAACAAAATTTCAAACCAAAATTATTTATTATTTGTACTGGACTTGGTAGTGTAAAACGCGGATTTGAAACATACATTGAGGACCTTGCTAATATGCTCACTATTGATATGCAGCTTGATGCTCAAATTTCAGTTTATGCTGGTGCGGATTTTGAATTTAAAAATTTTAAAGCTAAAAAAGTTCTGAATATTTCAAGAAATAACAAATTCTTGCAATTTTTTGTAAAAGATAATTCCAAACTTTTTGATATAGAACAATTTAGTTTTTTTTTCTCGTTTGCATTCAAAATATTTTTTAATAGACCTAAAGCAATTTATCTGGGAGAATATAATCTGTATTGTTATTTATATAAACTAAGACAATTATTTGGTTATAAGTATTCTTTAATATTGTACACAGGCGGACAGGCCTATCCTGGTTTGTTTAACCCTACCCTTGATTTTGTTCATCATGTAACAGATATTTATTATAATAAATCACCTGATTCAACCAAACGATTAGCTAGAGAATTTTTAATTCCACATTTTTTAGTAATTAATAGTGAGTTTGATATTAATATCTATAATAGGATCATACAAATTTCAAAAGGGAAAAAAATTATTTTATCTGTTGGCACTTTAGATAAAAAAATTAAAAGATTTGATGTTTTAATTAAGTGTTTGGAGCCAATTAAAGAACATGTTTTTCCCGTTTTTCTTGGTGATGACACAACTGAAACAGCTGATTTAAGAGATACAATAGACTCGGTTTTTGGAAAAAATAACTATATAATTTCTAAAGCTAGTAGGTCAGAATTACCTGCGTATTATAGTGCTGCTGCAGTTCTTGTCTCTTTTTCTTTACATGAATCTTTTGGGTTGGTTAATCTTGAAGCCATGCTTTGGGGTACTCCTGTAATTTGTCATGAATATGCGGAAGCTGTTTTTGTGTTAGCTAATAGTTTTCCTTTATATGATTTGAAAAATCAACCAAAGCAATTACATAATTTACTTGAACCGTATTCATCTCGAATTAAGTATCCTGCATTGAGAAATTTTGTAATTAATAAGTATGAAAAAACTAAACTAAGTTTTGCGTATGAAAATATGTTTAAAAAAATATTAGCCAATGATAGCTGATTGATTTTGTTGTTATTCATTAATATTAATGTAATTTTTTTTTAATACAATGATTTTCTCAATTATTATCCCTACTTATAACAGGCAAGAACAGCTTTTGGCCTGCCTTAACAAGCTGTCTAAGGAATATCAACAATTCAATCCATCTGAATATGAAATTATTATTTCCGATGATAATTTTTGCTCTGAAACCAAAATTTCATTTCCTTCCGGAATAGAGAATATTAGAAGAATTAAGGGGCCTTCAAATGGGCCAGCAGCAAACAGAAATAATGGTGCCAAGCAAGCATCAGGCGATTGGTTGATCTTTATTGATGATGATTGTTTGCCTCAGAATAATATTTTAGATTCTTTTTTTACTGCTATAAAAAAGAGAAATGAAAATGAATACGTATTTGAAGGCAAAATTATAGCAGATAGATTGCAAGAAAGATTTGATGAAGAAGCCCCAATTAATATTAAAGGAGGGTGTTTGTGGTCTTGTAATTTTTGTATTAAAAAAGAAATTTTTTACACAATTGGTATGTTTGATGAGTCTTTTCCATACCCCTCCATGGAGGATTCTGATTTAAATATTAGGCTCAGTAGTACTTATCCCATTGTTTTCAGTGAAAAGTCAATTGTAGTACATCCATGGCGAAGAATAGCTTTATTTTCAAATTTTAAAAAAAGGTATTTCTCTTTTCGGTATTATGTGAGGAAGCACCATTCTAGCAATCTTATTGATTTTAGAATCAGTAGAATCAAAATATTTTTGGGTAGTTGCTTATTTGATTTCAAACTGTTATGCAATTTTCAGTTTAGAGGTACTTTTTATTTCTTAGAAAAAATGATCTTTAATTTCATTACTATATTTATATGATAACAAGTCCTTTATTTAGAAGAATTAAAGAATCAATATTTCATAGATTTATTGGTAAGTATTCGCTCATTTCTGCTGATAACTATCGTCTAAAAAAGTTAATTTTTGCACCAAAAAATCAAATGAAATTATTTGGAGCAAAAGATATTATTTCTGATAATATTGCTTACTTAGGTTATTATGAGTGGGAACTAAGTTTTGTAATTCAAGAATTAAGCAAGGAAGCCAAAGTAATGGTAGACGCAGGTGCTAATATGGGTTATTTCTCTATCCTCTTTCTTGCTAATGCTACAAACGGAATCATCTACTCATTTGAACCTAATCCGCCAATTTTTAAACTTTTAGAAGAGAATATTCAAATGAATAAATTCTCAAACAATGCTTTTATTTATAATCAAGCACTAGCAGCCCAAGCTGGGAAGCTTAATTTTAGTTTTGGTTCTCAATCTGAGCAAAGTGGATGGGGGCATATTGATCCTAATTCAAACTCAAGCGTAATTGCAACTACTATTGATGAATCTGTTCCTAAAGATACCATAATTGACATTTTAAAAATTGATGTTGAAGGATATGAGTTTGAAGTTTTGAAAGGAGCAAAGCAAGCTATTCAAGACAAACGGGTTAAGAATATATTTTTTGAACTCAATGAAGGGATGCTCCATGCTAACGGACTTTCGGGTGATACTCTTTTAGGTTTTCTTAATGAAGTAGGGTATCAAATTCAAAATGTTACCAACGAAATTGCATGGGCAAAACTGCATTGATACATCCCTTAATTATTACCAATCAATTTCCCCCTAATTTTGATGGTGTAGGCGATTACTCATACCATCTGCAATCATTATTAATTAGAGAGGGAGTTCAGGTAGGAGTTATAACCAGTAATAATGATAGCAAAACGCCTCTTGCTGCTAATTTGTTTCCTATTATTCATAAATGGAATTTCCATGGATGTATGAAATTGTATAAACTAGTTAAACAAAAAAATACGAATTGTTTGTTGATTCAATATGTACCTTATGCTTTCAATAAGTCAGGATTTCCATTGATCTTTATATTTTTTATTGGGCTTTTCCGAATTCAAGGAGTTCACATTCATACCAATTTTCATGAAGTTTCAATACGCATTAAAGGCGAATCACTTATCTCAAAAATTAGAGCGGTGTTACAAAGAATCTTGGCTTATTTGTTGTGCGTTTTTTCTGATACAATACAAACCAGTAACAAATATTATGCTTCTTTATTATATCCTTTTAAAGTTGCAATTCTACCCATCCCCTCAAATTTTGAGTTTGTTATTCCTACTCCACTTTCAAAATTGAATGAGTCAGGTAATTCACTTACAATTTCTGCCAATGCAAATCGTTGCACACCAGTTTTGCTAAATTCTATTGCTATACTAAAGCAACTGGTAAAACATAATATTAGGTTATACATTATTGGGCGAGCTTACCCAACTGATTTAGTAGCAATAAATCAATTATTAAGTGAATACGATTTAATAAACGAAACTTCTTTTTTTGTAAATGATAAAGCTGAAACAATTGTGCAAGTATTGTTGGAATCTGATATTTTTATTCAATTAGAAAGTGTTTCACCCCATGGTTACGGTGGTGTTTCATCAAAAAGCGGTACAACCGCAGCAGCTATGCATCTTGGCATTCCAATTATTTCCACCTGTGGTGATATGACGGATCAAGAACTGTTTAAGCAGGGTGAGAATATTTGTTTGGTGCCCTTTAATGATCCCAATATAATTTCTGAAAAAATAGTTGAACTATTTAAAAATAAGGGTTACCATACTGCATTAAGTACGAATGCAAAGGAAAGTTATAATAGCCATTTTGCTTGGATAAACACCTTAAATTATCATTTGAATTCTGTACTTAAAAATAACAATTGATCACAAAGCAAAAGTCTCCCAATGCGCTGAATATTTATTTAAAGATATTTTTATTTATCTATCTTTTTACAGTATTGGGTGGAGCATTTCGCAAATGGTTTATCTCTTCCAAACAAATTGGCAATGCTATATTATTTGTACAAATACTTGTGCCATTCACTTTTTTTTTTATAAAAGGAGCGCAAAAAAATTGGAGAATTGGCAATCCTACTTATACTGTATTAATTTTAGTATTATTAATTGGGGTAATCAATCCACTGAATCTTACTATCTATCATGGTATTTTAGGATTTCTACTCAATTTCAGTTTCTTTTTTATTCTTTTTTTTTACATCAATAACCGCTCATTTTTCCGATTTGAATTAATACTTCCAACTATTGTGATTGCAGGAATTGCCCAACTTTGTTTAGGTTTTTTTCAATATACACAGCCAAGTACTAGTTTTATCAATACCTATGCAGATGTTGAATCAGTTGGTAGCGTAGCTTTGGTAGGTAATGCGGCAAG
The DNA here is from genome assembly GCA_013297995.1 of Chitinophagales bacterium. Classification (GTDB taxonomy): domain Bacteria; phylum Bacteroidota; class Bacteroidia; order Chitinophagales; family Chitinophagaceae; genus Sediminibacterium. The sequence goes on from JAAFJB010000031.1 coordinate 22,481, forward strand.
AATCACAGGTACATTTTCTTATATCAGTGGATTCACAGGATATTTGTTTTTTAATAGTCTGCTTGCTTGGGCTATGATCAAGTACCAGTACAAAAGCATTTACACCATTTTTATTTTAATGATGGGCTTGGTAGCTTGTTTTATGAGTGGTGCTAGAGCCGCCACTTATTTATACTTAATCATATTAACTGGTTTATTTATTGCTGAGTACAGTTCAGTAGCTAAAGTGGTTTTTGATTTTAGGCTGATTCTTCCCGCCATGATAATTCCCTTAATTTTAATTGGAATTGGCAGTGAAAAATTTACGGGCATTATTGAAAATGCTTTTTCTGGTTTTTCTGAAAGAAGAAAATCTGGTGTAGAAACGGGTGAAGAAACAACCCGCATTATTGGTGATTTTATAGAATTACTCAATTTTAAGGGTAATTATCCCTACTTAGGAGTTGGGCTGGGTAGTACATATCAGGGAGCTACTAAGTTATTCGGTTTCTCTCCCTATGTAATTGAGTATGGTTTTTATGAATCTGAACTAATTAGAATTCTATTGGAAGGAGGTGTGCTATTATTAATTACAAGAATTGTAGTTACAATTTACTTAATTCGCCAATTACTTATTCCTACTATTGGCAAAATTTTTCTTGGCATAATACTTACATTTTTCTTCCATGTTATTTTTAATGTTTACAATGCTGTATTTGCAGCTTTAGGAATTATACTCGTAGATTATTTTTATTACCGACAACATAGAATTCAGCTGACTGAATTACAACAAAAAATAAAAAAAACTTAATTTTTATGATTGAACGTTCTAACAAAGGTCTACACGATTTTATTATTAACAAAATAATTCATCAAAAAGCTAAAACCAGTTTTTCAAATATTTTGGATATTGCTTCTGGTAGCGGTGCATGGTTGGGTAGATTCACAAATATTGAACCTGCAAAAAAAATGGGTCTCGACTTAGACGTGAATCAGTTTCAATTAAAGGATGTGGATGCAAGGGCATTTAATTTTGATGATTATTCAGATGAAATATTTGGAAACTTTGACCTTATCACCTGTATTGAATTGATTGAACATTTGGAGAATCCTGGTAAATTAATACAACTAATTAAAAACAATCTTTCTAAAGATGGCACTTGCGTAATGAGTACGCCAAATATCCACAGCATACCCGCTCGGCTCCGATTTTTGCTCAAGGGACGATTAGGCCATTTTGATGATAAAAGCGATCCCACCCATATTTATCCTGTGTACACTGAAAATTTAGTTCGAGTTTTAAGCAACCATAATCTTTTATTAACTGATACTATTTCATACCCTTATTGTAATAACTATGGCATCGGCATAAAACTGATCGCTTCAATACTAAGTCCCTTTATTCCTAATAGTGTTTTTGGTGATAATATTATTTATATCATCAAACACAAATCCTAATATTCGAGTGAACCTGCTTTACATTCTCGAACGTCCTATTCAAAACTATCTGCCTTATACATTAATGTCAAATGCTGATGGTGTAAAGGCTAGGGTGATTTATTTTGAAAAGGATGGTGGCAGTTTATCTGGAAATGAAAATATCAACCAATCTGTTTTTAATAATGTGAATCTATACTCCTTTAACTATGAATGGGTTGCTGGCTTTTCACCACTGCTAAAATCAATTAGAAATGCAGATACTATTATTGTGTATGGCCACCACCACCCATTTTTTAAAATCAGTATTGTACTCGCTAAACTATTGTGCAAAAATTTAATCCTTACCTCAGACGCTACCAACCAAGAAGGAATTGCTGGTAGTAATGGATGGAAACTTAAACTAAAACCCTTTATTTTTAAACTATTATACAACCATATTGCGACTGCTTTATTCGTTCCTTCTAACGCCAGTAGAAATTACTTTGAAAAAATTGGAATAAAAAAAATAAGAATTATTTTAACTCCTTATACCGTTAATGAAGACTTTTTGTTGAATTCACTAAACTCTTTTAATGCAAGCCAGTTAAAAACTTCACTCGGTATTAATGATAGCGATACCATTTTTCTTTTCTGTGGCAAGCTTATTCAACGCAAGCGACCAGAAGATTTTTTAAAAGCTTTCGCTTTGCTCAATCATGCCAATGACAAATTGATTATAGTGGGTGATGGACCGCTGAGAAATACTGTTGAACACTTAAGCGTTGAACTGAATTTAAAAGACAAACTTATTATTACTGGTCTTGTTCCTTACCACCAACTAGCTGCCTACTATGCTATGGCTTCTGTGCTTGTGGTTCCTGCTGAGCACGAGCCTTACGGTCTTCCAGTGAATGAAGCGATGATTCTTGGTACTCCCGTTATTGCCAGCAACGCTGTTGGTGCTGCGGGTGATTTAATTGAAGAAGGGATAACTGGTTTTACTTATCCTGTTGCAGATATAAATGCATTGGCTGCAAAAATGCAGCTCATCATTGACCAGCCCTATTTATTAAATAGTCTATCTGTGAATGCAGTAAACAAAATGAAAACCTGGAGCAGTCAATCTAATGTGATTGCTCAATTGAATTTCTTTAAACTGAAGGGCTGGATCAATTGAAAATTATTATCTACAGCTCTACCTTTCTTCCCAATATTGGCGGCCTCGAAAATATTATGGCTGGTCTTGCCGATGAACTTGTAGCAATGGGTCACCAAGTGATTGTTTATACGGCTACCTATCAGCAGCATGCTACCGCTGTATTGAATTATCCGGTATTGGTTAAAACTTCAAATAGGCAGCTTAATAATGCCATTGCTTCTGCTGATATTTATCTGGAAGCCAATATTAGCCTAAAAAATTTATTGCCCGGATTACTCAATAGAAAAAAATGGTGGCTGGTTCACCATATTCAATACGATCATCAGAATTCACCTTTGGCGCTTCTTAAAAATCAACTTTGTAAGCTGGCTAAAAATATAAGCGTAAGTAATTTTATTTCGAAAAAATTATCTATGCCTTCTGTGGTGATTAATAATTTTTACGATCCTATTTTTACACATACTAATTTGGGTAATCGGAATTACGATTTTGTTTTCTTGGGTAGACTAGTCTCTGATAAAGGTGTTGATAGATTTATTAATGCATTACATGCTACCAATAAAAACTATTCTTGCTTAATTATTGGAGATGGAGAGGATAAAACAGATTTGCAAACATTGGTAGAAAAATACAATCTCAGTAATCAAATTTATTTCGCTGGTATGCTCTCTGGCAAAGCCTTAGTAGCCGCTTTAAATTCCGCTAAAACAATGGTTATTCCCTCTATATGGGATGAGCCTTTTGGGGTAGTTGCTTTGGAAGGTATGGCTTGTGGTTGTAAGATTGCTTGCTCCGATAAATCTGGCCTAAGAGAAGCTACTGGTAATACTGCTTTTTTCTTCAACCCAAATGATTTTCCCTCCATGGTAAAAGCATTGGAAGATTCACTTGATTTTTTACCCTCCGTTGCAGATCAACAAAATATACAGCAACATTTGATGAATCATAGTCGCTCTTTTATTGCTAAAAAATATATAACTCAGTTTGAAAGTTCTCGTCTCTAATCCCTCTTTACAACATACGCGTAATACGGTGAAAGCCTTGCAGGCTCAAGGTCACGAAACTTATTTTGCTACGGCTTACTGGTTTCATCCCAATGGTTGGTTTGAAAAAATAGTGGCGGTTTTTTTTCCTGCTTTATTCAAATCCCTTCAATCTAAATGCGACTCGGAGATTCCAACGGACAAAGTCATCACAAGATTTTCAGCTCTTTTTTTACCTTTTCTGAATCGCTTGCTCAAACGTTCTGTTGAGTACAGTTCTTATACAGAAGATCGCTTTCACGATATATGGGTGAGTAAATGGGTTGAATTACACAAACCCCAGTTGGTAATTGGCTATGAAAAATCTTGCCTCAGAAGTTTTACCGCTGCTAAAAAACACGGAGCTATTACCTGCTTAGATTTGGCTCAGGTTCATCCCTATTTTATTCGGCATCTTCGCCAACAACATCCTTTTTTCAAATCTATTACGGGTAGTGAATCTCTTTTTAATACCATCGCTCAACATAAATTGAATGAATACCAATTAGCCGATAAAATTATTTGCATCTCCCCATTTGCTAAAAGTACATTATCGGAATATGGAGTAGGGCTTGAAAAGATTGAACTCACTATTTTGGGCTTTAACCCCCAAATATTTTATCCAAACGCTACTAAAATAATCAATACCCATGAACCCCTTCGCTTGATTTATGCAGGCATCATCACCAAAAGAAAAGGCATTCATATTTTATTGGAATCACTTAACTCTTTTCCCTCCAATAGTATTCATCTTACGCTAATTGGTCCCGCTGGTGATGCCAGTGATTTACTCGCTGCTTACAAGAATACTTTGCCTATTCAATATATTCCCGCCTGCTCCCAACTTGAATTGGCCAATCATTTTAGAGCGGCTCATATTTTTGTTTTCCCCAGCTTTCTTGATAGCTGGGCCGCTGTGGTTGCCGAAGCCATGGCTACTGGACTACCCGTTATTACTACTTCGTCTACCGGTGCTTCTGCTATGGTTGATAGGCATTGTGGCTTTGTTATTGAACCGGGTAATTTGACTGAATTAAATAGTGCCATTCAATTTTTTATTGATCATAAATCTGAAATTCCCAGCATGGGTATTCATGCAGTTCAACAAATTGCCCCCTATACCTGGAAGCGGTACAACCAAGAACTCAAGAACTCAATCAACCCAATAACTTAATGTGCCGAATAGCTGGTATTATTTCTCCCAACGCTAAGCCCGATATGGCTGCTATTATTGCCATGCGCGATACTATGCAGCATGGTGGCCCCGATGACGCAGGTATTTTTACCGATGATACTGCTGGCATTGCCCTGGCGCATCGCAGGTTATCGCTGCTTGATCTTTCCGCTGCTGGTCACCAACCCATGTTGAGTAGCAACCAACAACTCATTATTGTTTTTAATGGAGAGATCTATAATTTTCAAGTGCTGAAACAAGAACTCATCCTTCTCGGGCACCATTTTATTTCTCATTCCGATACCGAAGTTATTTTGGCCGCTTATCTACAATGGGGGACTAACTGTTTTGAAAAATTCAACGGTATGTTCGCCCTCGCCATTTATGATATTCAAAAACAAGAACTAATTCTTGCCCGGGATCATGCTGGCATTAAACCGCTATACTATAGTTTCTCTAACGGTAATTTTTATTTTGCCTCCGAGACAAAAGCTTTTAAACAAATCAACCCCAATTGGAAGGAACAGCGCGACTGGAAAACTTACTTACTTGTTTTTGGTCATATTCCCGAACCCTTTACTACTTTGGACGGCGTACTGAGCTTGCCCAAAGGCAGTTTTATGAAACTGAATATTTCGCAGCTTTCTCATTCCATTCACTATTTTAATAAACCCAATTATAATTATACCATTCACAATGAATCCATTGCCATTGATGCCATTAGAACCACCCTTCGCGATGCCGTTAAAACACATTTGATTGCTGATGCACCCATTGGCTTGTTTTTAAGTGGGGGTATCGACTCCAGCATTCTTACCCTGCTTGCCAAAGAATTTATTGGTGAGCATTTACATACACTGTCGATCGACTTTAACCAGTCCGCTTTCTCCGAAAAAAAGTACCAAGACATCATCATTCAACAAACCAACGCCAAACACCAATCCTTCACCGTTGATCAATCGCTTTTTGAACATTCAATGGATGATATCTTAAACGCAATGGATCAACCCAGTAATGATGGTATCAACTCCTATTTTATTACCAAATATGCCCAAGCTGCTGGACTAAAAGCGGTGCTTAGTGGTATTGGTGCTGATGAATTATTGGGGGGTTATCCTTCTTTTAAGCGCGCGGGTATGCTTGCAGAATCTCAGCTCATTCCTAATTTTATTTTTCCACTTGCTGAATTTTTAAAAGGCGATAAAAACAAAAAAATCCGTTTTCTGGAAAGGAAAAATGCAATGGGTCAGTACCTCTTCAACCGTGGTTTTTTTACCCCAGCTCAAGCTTCAAATATTTTAGGTATCTCTATCCTTGAAATTCAACAAGCTATTGATAAAATAATTTTACCTGATTTTGTACAGCAGCTCGAGCTTCAAGAACAAGTAAGTTTTACAGAGACCAATCTCTATATGCAAAACCAATTGCTGCGCGATACCGATTATATGAGTATGTGGCATTCCATTGAAGTGCGTGTGCCTTTTCTCGATAAAGATTTTATGCAAGTATGCCAGAGCATTCACCCGACTATTCGTTTTAGCGGTGGCCCCAAACACTTACTCATCAAGGCTTTTAAAGATATACTGCCCGAAGAAATTTGGAACAGACCCAAGCAAGGTTTTATTTTTCCTTTTCAACAATGGTTTGCTACCATGCAATTACCGCTAACTGATTCTGCATTATTACAAGCCTATAAATCTGGTCTTCCTTCTGGTAAAACTCACTGGAGCAGGTACTGGTGCTATTGCTTGAGTCAACTTAAAAATAACAACAACAAATCTTGGTAAACAGAACCGCTTTTATTTACCTAACCGCTTTTTCTCGCACTGGCGGCATTGAACAGTTTAATAAAAATATATTGGCTGCGGCTAATAATAATGGGGTAGACGCTTTTTCCATTTACGATGATGCTCCTGATGAAAAATATTTCAGCAGATTCGCTTTTAAAGGATTTAATGGAAACAAATTAGCTTGCTTATGGGCTTTGCTGAAACAGGCAAAACAATACCATACCATTTTAATTGGGCATATCAACCTAGCTCCTTTTATTTTTTTAGTAAAACTTTTTCATCCTACTGTTAAGCTGGTATTATTTGCGCATGGTATTGAAGTGTGGAAACCCCTCACCGGGAAAAAATATTGGTTATTAAAAAACACGCATTCCATTTTTGCGGTGAGTCATTTTACCAAATCAAGTTTATTGGCCAATAACCCAAGTATTAAAGCCGAGAAAATAAGTATCTTACCCAATGCTTTGGATCCTTTTTTTGCCTACCCTACTAATTTTAATAAACCCCATTATTTATTAGAGAGATATGGTTTAAAATCGAGCGATAAAATATTACTCACCATTGCACGCCTCTCTTCGGAAGAGCAATACAAGGGCTACGACCAAGTGATTAAAATTTTACAGGAGTTAAATGAATCTGATGCAACTATTAAATATTTATTGGTAGGGAAAGCAGATGAAATTGAATTAAATCGAATCAATCATTTAATTGAAACGGAAGGTGTTGGTAATCGGGTTATCCTAACTGGCTTTGTGAGCCAAGCCGAATTGATTGATCATTATCTACTGGCTGATATTTTTATTTTACCCAGTACAGGCGAAGGTTTTGGCATTGTATTGATTGAAGCGTTGGCCTGTGGCTTGCAAGTAATTGCCGGCAATAAAGACGGCAGCGTTGATGCCTTATTAAATGGCAGTCTGGGTACTTTAATAGATCCATTTGATTCCGAAGCTATTTTAGAATCAATCAATTTTGCTCTTAGTGCTGACAATATAAGTCCTAATAATATTCAACAGATAGCTTATTTAAACTTTAGCTTCTCTACTTTTAAGAAAAATTTTAATGCCATTCTTGGCTAGTACATAGGTATAATCGTTATAAAACTCATAGATGAATATAAAATTCGTATTTTCCTTTACCTCTTCTGGCTTGTTTTCGCAAGTAAATAACTTTTTACTAGCACTATTATATGCGCATAAAAATGGGTTTGAAATTATTATTGACTACCAATATTTAGCTACAACTGATGAGAAAACTTTAAAGGAGATTCTAGATTTAAGGAAATATGAGAATTGCACGTCAAAAATTATTTGTAATGCTTCTAATAGAAATTTAGAAACATTTACTTTCGGTTATTCTGGGATCGCCAAGTATCTTCGAGTTGTAAAGTATTATTTTAATATCTTTTTATTCAGAGTTTATTCATTGGTTACCAATTCTAAAATTGATTTATTCCAGAAGCATTGGGAAAAAATAAGACAATTAAGGTTGAATCTATCTGAAAGTGATAAAGAATATTTATTTTCTATTTCGAAAAGAATATGGGTTCATTCTAATACGAATTCTTCCCAGCCAAGCTCAAAATATATAGGCGTTCATGTTCGAAGGGGCGATAAAATTACAGAGACTGATTTTATATCTATAGATAAATATTGTGTTGAAATCTTAAAACATTGTGAAATGAATAAGATTTCTATAGTTTATTTGTTCATTGATTCAAAGGCAGATGGGGTTAGATTAAAATCAAAATTAAATAATTTGAATGTGATAGTTGATACTGGTTTACATGAGAATGGATATGACCAACAAAATCATTCTAATCTTTCTAATGAAACTAAAGCTATTCAAGCTTTATTATTATGTGATTTAGTTAATTTAATGATTAACAGTTCTTATTTTATTGGATCTTTTGATAGTAATCTTTCATCTTTTATTTCTATTATGCGTGAAAATAAAAATGTTACTGATTTACGGAACGGAGGGTTGCTAATTTATTGAAAACAGATTGTACTAATATGATTGTTCCATCACCCTCTTTTGGATAATATTTTGAATGGTGTTTAAACCGGATCGAAACTAATATACACAAATTTAAAACCAAACTTTTATGGGAAAAAATCAATAACGCGGTTTTTTCATCCTTGCTGGAGAGGGTTCACCGTAAATCGCATTAAGAATATAAGCTTTAAGCTACATTTACAATACTGCTAGAAACCCATTGGATATTCAGCAAAAAACGCAAAATAATTTTGGATTTCCGTTGTTTAAAAGCCGGTTATCGCAGTTTTTATAATACATCTTTCATAATGTAAACTTGATGAATATTAACGACTTACAAAAACTCCTTTGCAGAATTGACCTTTGTTTTTTTTACAACAATTTTCAAATCAACTAATTTTGGTTAATTAAAAAACGGAATGAACAATAAAAATCTGCAAATACGAAACAGCACTGCCGAGTTTCTCATCTTCACCTCTCAGGCAGGCGAAAACGGGATTGAAGTCCGCTTTCAGAATGAAACAATTTGGCTTTCGAAAAAAATGATGGCAGTATTGTTTGATTGCAGTGCCGACAATATTTCGCTTCATTTAAAAAATATTTTTAAGTCAAAAGAACTGGATGAAAATGCAGTTGCCGAGGATTTCTCGGCAACTGCATCAGACGGAAAAAACTACAAAATTAAACACTACAATCTCGATGCAATCATTGCCACAGGTTATCGCGTCAATTCAAACAGAGCCACACAGTTCAGACAGTGGGCTACTTCGGTGTTGAGAGATTTTGCTATTCGTGGGTATGTGTTGGACAAAGAGCGGTTGAAGAACGGTGCATTTTTAAGTCAAGCATACTTTAATGATTTGCTTGCAGAAATAAGAGAGATAAGAGCAAGTGAACGGAATTTTTATCAAAAGATAACCGACATTTACGGCACTGCAATGGATTACAAATCGGATGATGATGTAACGAAAACTTTTTTTGCCTCAGTTCAAAACAAATTGCATTTCGCTATTCACGGACATACAGCAGCCGAGTTAATTGTATCAAGAGCAAACAGCAAAAAAGAACAAATGGGCTTAACTACATGGAAGAATGCACCCGAGGGGAAAATTATTAAGACCGATGTTTCCATTGCCAAAAATTATCTAACCGAAAAAGAAATCAAAAACCTTGACCGTTTTGTAACGATGTATTTAGATTATGCAGAAACACAAGCGGAACGGAATATTCCAATGACAATGAAGGATTGGGTTGGAAAGCTAAATGCCTTTTTGCAGTTTAATGAAAAGGATATTTTGAAAAATGCAGGGAAGGTTACACAGGCAATTGCTAAAGCATTTGCCGAAAGTGAATTTGAAAAGTATCGTATTGTTCAGGACAAACTTTTTGAAAGTGATTTTGACAAGACAATAAAAAAATTGAATAAAGAATTAGGGGATTAATACATCATTATTACGAAATCCTTAAGGCTGATAGAGACATAGAAATTAAAAAAAAATGCTTGATCAATAAAATATAAACTTTTCATCCCCTTAATGCCCCTTAAAAAAGTCCTTATTATCTACGAATATTTTTACCCAGCTTATAAAGCAGGGGGCATTGTGCAGTCCCTCCGCAACCTAGTGGCGCTGATGGGTAAACAATACCAGTTCTATTGCATCACGGGTGGGTATGATCTGAATGAAACGG
>JAAFJB010000032.1 GCA_013297995.1 Chitinophagales bacterium
TATGTACACCCGGTAACGACGTAGAAGCCACTACAGGAAAAGCTGCCAGTGGTGCAACCCTAATTTTATTTACCACAGGGCTCGGAACACCTACTGGTAATGCCGTTGCGCCTACTATTAAAATTGCTACCAACTCTGCATTGGCAAAACGAATGGCTGATATCATTGATATTGATACGGGTGATATTATCACTGGCGAAAAATCAATTGAAGCAATGGGAGAGGAAATACTATATTACTGCATCAAAGCAGCCAGCGGTGAAATTATACCCAAATCTGTATTGTTAAATCAAGACGATTTTATACCTTGGAAACGAGGCGTTTCGTTATAATCAACTTAAATATTTTAAACTCTATTGTATGTTTTCTTTAAATAATAAAACGGCTTTTATTACTGGCAGTGGAAGTGGCATCGGAAAATCAATCGCTATTACCTTTGCAAAACAAGGTGCGCATATATGTATTGTAGATTTAGACTCAACTGGAGCTAATCAGGTTGCCCTTGAGATTATTGAGAACGGGGGTAGTGCCTCTGTGCATATCTGTAATATTGCCGATCAAGATGCTGTTAAAACCGTTGTTGCAGAAATAATAACGGCTAAGGGATATATTGATATTCTAGTTAATAATGCAGGCGTTGCACATGTGGGTAATATTGAAAATACCCAAGTGGCTGATATGGATAGGTTGTTCTCAATTAATGTGAAGGGCGTTTTTAATTGTATGCAAGCAGTAATTGAATCAATGAAACAGCGGGGTGGGGTAATTGTAAACCTAGCATCTGTTGCCGCTACTTTGGGCATTTCTGAGCGATTTGCTTATTCTATGACAAAAGGTGCAGTAGTAAGTATGACACTCTCTGTGGCAAAAGATTATATTAAATCTGGTATTCGCTGTAATTGCATTTCTCCTGGTAGGGTTCATACCCCATTTGTGGATGGTTTTATAGCAAAAAATTATCCCGGAAATGAAGCTGAAATGTTTGAAAAATTATCTAAAACACAGCCGATAGGCCGTATGGGACAACCCAATGAAATAGCTTCTTTAGCCCTCTATCTTTGTTCTGACGAAGCTTCTTTTGTTACTGGCTGTGATTATCCCATTGATGGTGGATATACCAAACTCAATAGTTAATGAGTTACAACAATGATAAGAAATATTTTATGCTAAATTTACTAAGTACTTATTAAGCTATTATGAATTTGAATTTAAATAATAAAGTAATTATTGTTACCGGCGGTGCTAGGGGAATTGGAAAAGGAATTGCTAAAGTGTTGGCTGCTGAAAATGCAATAGTTGCTATTATAGGAAGAAGTGAAAATTATAACCTAGAAACAGTTGCAGAAATTCAGGCAGAAGGAGGACGTGCCTTTCAAGTAGTGGCAGAACTTAGTCAACCCGATGCTTGCGCCAGTGCTGTAAAAAATATTGCTGATAAATATGGGGAAATATATGGGGTGGTTAATAACGCAGGCGTTAATGATGGCGTAAGTTTAGAACACGGTAGCTATGAAACTTTTATGGCTTCTCTTCACCATAATTTGGTTCATTATTATTTAATAGTTCAACACGCTTTGCCTTACCTCATTGCAAGTAAAGGAGCTATTGTAAATATTAGTTCTAAAACGGCAGAGACTGGTCAGGGAGGCACTTCCGCGTATGCTGCTTCCAACGGCGGTAGGAATGCACTTACCAGGGAATGGGCTGTAGAGCTGTTAAAATACAGCATTCGCGTAAATGCAGTTATTGTTGCGGAATGTATGACGCCTATGTATGAAAGCTGGCTTCAGTCGCTCCCCAACCCCACAGAAAAACTACAAAAAATTACACAAAGAATTCCATTTCAAAATAGGATGACCAGCGACGAAGAAATTGCTAATACGGTGGCATTTTTGTTGTCTGATAAATCAGCACATACCACAGGGCAACTCATTCATGTTGACGGTGGATATACTCATTTAGACAGAGCTATAGAATCTATAAATCAATAAAATTTCATTTATGAAACGCTGTAACTCAATCGCCTTTATTTTTTGCTTTCTAATCAGCGTTTTAGTAACTACTGCTCAAAATATTAAATACCATATTAATAGTGATGGTAGTTTTAGTATTAAAGGTAGCGCAGTACAAATCAACGATTGTTATCCTGCCATTGATGGCAGAATGGTGAAGCCAATAGGTATTAGCATTCTCGCAAAAGATGGGCAAGATATTATTCGATACAAATTAGTTAATGGTAGCATAGAGCTTTCATTAAAGTATGTTGATAATGCCGTTGCAATAAGCACTAGTGTTTCAAGTGAATCTGTTTATGGAAATTTTATTTCTCCTATTCACGATGCAATTGTAGCAGGGGCCACTAGAATTTATCGCACGCCAACTCATATTATGGGTAATGGGGGAATCAAAGACTGGCCTACCGATAAAATGGATTTTAGCAGTTGCGGAAATGCTACGGGTCTTATTCCAATTACTGGTGCTACAATGGTAGTTTCAACACGAGATTTCTCTAAATTCTCATCCTATACCAATTGCTTACCTACCGCTAATAATGGAGGTAAAAAATTGATGGATATTTCTATTGCTACCGAGAAAATTTACTCCAAAGTTTTACCCACTATTTTTATTACAGAGAATGAATCTGCCTTTGAAGCCATGCGCAATGAAGCCCTTCAAATTGCTAAGCAAGCCAATGTTAAAAATAATAAGCCACCTTCTTATCACTGGTGTTCTTGGTACTATGCTTATTATCATTTAACGGAACAATTGATGTCTGATTATTTAAAAGGTTTTAAATCTCTGCAACCCAATGTTCCCATTCAAACGGTTCAAATTGATGCGGGGTATTTTCCTCATCCTGGCGATTGGCTAGAGCCCCATTATAGATTTCCGAATGGTATTGAAAAATCAGTAAAAGAAATTATCAGCAATAATTATAAAGCTGGAATATGGATTGGGCCATATATGGTAGGAAATAAAAGTAAATTGTATAAAGACCATCCAGATTGGGTATTATGCCGTACAGATGGTAAGCCCATTGTGAATATGCAGTTCTATGGAGAGGAACGGCTTTGGGGTGCTATGGACGAAGAAATCTATACTTTAGATACCAGTAATCCCGCAGTGATGGAATACTTGCGAAAAGTATTCCGCGCCTTTAGAAAAATGGGGATCACTTTTTTTAAGACCGATTTTATGTTATATGGAAGTGAGTCTTCTAACAATGTAAAACGATTTACACCTGGTAAAACATCCATTGAATACCAACATGATTTGTATAAAATGATTCGTGAAGAAATAGGGCAAGATGCGTATTGGTTGGGTTGTATTGCACCTTATGTTCCGATGCTGGGTTATGCAGATGGGATGAGGATTTCAGGTGATATTAGTCCCACTTGGGCAGGTGGTAAAAATATGTTTGAAGAAACTGTGGGTGCTCAACATTTCAATAATATTTGGTGGCAAAACGATCCTGATGCTATTATTCTAAGAGAGAAATATAATTGGATGAGTGATGAAGAAGCAAAGTCAATGATTCTTTGGATGGGTATGTTGGGTGGGGTGGTTAATACGTCTGACTTATTTCATGAAATTCCTAAAAAACGGGTAGATTTATTTAGATTTATTGAGCCTTCTAATGAGAAAGCTTTTGCTACACTCCCATTTATTGATCAAAATAGTAAGTTTGATATCATGGTTAGAAAATACCCAGCCATGAAAAGTTGTGCCGTACTTTTTGTGAATAGAAGTACTGAAAAAGCTAAACTAGATTATAAAATTGAACAGTTAAGTGGTATGTTACAAGCCACTTGTTTTGATTGGAATGAACAAGGCTCACAAGAGATTGGTAAAAAAGAAACCATCACTATTGAACTCAATGCGCATGAAAGTAAGCTAATTTATATTTCAGAAGATGGAAAAGGTCCTGGTATGATGACCTTAGGTGGGAAACAAAAATAAGTTGTTGAGATTTTAATAGAACTAAATGAATAAGTGCATAATTTTATTCTTACTTGCATTTACAAGTGCGAGAGCGCAAATTTCATCGAGTGATTTAATTCAAAGAAACGGATTAAACTACTTCGCCCATAAAATTAATCAGCTGCAAATAAAAGATACCATTACTATTGCATTTTTGGGTGGAAGTATCACACAAGCGGAGCATGGTTGGCGCGATAAAATATTTAATTGGATTACCAGTCAATATCCCCAAACCGCTTTCAAACAGATCAATGCTGGCATTGGAGGTACTGGTAGTGACTTAGGTGTATATCGACTAAACGAACAGGTTTTAAAATATAAGCCCGATTTATTGTTTGTTGAATTTGCAGTTAACGATTACAATTTTTCTCGAACAAGTATTTTGCGTTCTATGGAAGGTATTGTTCGTAAAACTTTTATTGCAAACGCTGCCACAGATATATGTTTTGTATACACCATCACTTCCGATATGTATGAATTGTATAAAAAAGATAGTATTCCCCACACTGTTTCAGTAATGGAAGAAATTGCGGACTATTATAAAATACCTTCTATTAATTTAGGGCCAAATATTACTCGCTTGGTAAATGCGAAGCAATTATTTCTTAAAGGGAATAAGCCAGTATTAAATGATTCAACTTTTTTTTCAGCAGATGGTACGCACCCCTATCCTGAAACAGGGCATCTTGAATATTTTAAAACCCTTAGTACTTCGCTTGCCAAGTTATTGGTGCCGCAGAAAAAACAGAAACGTAAATTGATAAAGCCCTTTTTCACTGATGCTTTGCAATACAGTAGCATGATTGATATAACCGCTAATATGCAAAAAAAACCCATTGATCTGGTTCGAAAATATCCAGCCGATTTGGGAAATGCTTTTACCGATAAAATGCCCAATCTCTTATTATTAAATGATACAGCGCAAGAAATTTCCTTCCAGTTTAAAGGAGAACGGATCGGGTTTATGGATGTACTAGCCCCTTCTTCTGCGCAAATAGTTGCCTATATTGATAATGATCCTCCTAGATATATCAACCGCTTTGATGGTTTTTGTTTTTATTTTTCCCGCCCTCATTGGTTTTTTATAGATGGACTAAGGAATGCTACTCATCATATTCGTATAAAGTTGTCAACCCATCAACCCGATAAATTTTTAATGTTGGAGAAAGGAAAAAATAAAAATGAATTGAATAATATAGAGGACTATAATAAGTTTATTTGGCGGGTAGGTAAAATACTCATCACACAAACAGATGCTAAACGAACCAAAAATAAATAAATGAAAATATATAAAACAAAGTCTGCTCATATTATTGAGCACAATAATGAATTCTATTCATCCATTGAATCAGATTGGGATATGCTTATTAACCAAGATGAGCTCTATCAAAATTTACTAAGTCAAGTAAATTCAGCTGAAAAAATCACTCCAGATTGGAACTCCACACATTTAATATTAGCACCCATTGCCAATCAAGAAATATGGGCAGCCGGCGTTACTTATTTAAGAAGTATGCACGCAAGAATGGAAGAGTCAAAAGATACGGGTGGTGCAACTTTTTACGATAAAGTATATGATGCTGAACGGCCTGAAATTTTTTTTAAAGCCAATGCATTAAGAACAGTTGGGCAAAATGGATTGGTTAGAATACGCAAAGACTCTACTTGGGATGTACCAGAACCTGAACTTACTTTGCTAATTAATTCTGGCGGAAAAATTGTTGGCTATACCATTGGCAATGATATGAGTAGCCGCAGTATTGAAGGAGAAAATCCATTGTATTTACCACAAGCCAAAATGTATGAAGGTTGTGCTGCTTTAGGGCCTTGTATTTATGTGCCTGAGAATTCAATAGATCCATCAACTACTATTTCTATTTTAATAGAACGCAATGAAGTTGCCATGTTCAATGAAAGTATTCCCATCAGTCAAATGAAAAGACAACATACTGAACTAGTCCATTTTTTATATCGCGAATGTTCATTTCCGCACGGTTGTTTTTTAATGACGGGTACTGGAATTGTACCGCCCAATAGTTTTACGTTACAAAGTGGAGACCAAATTAGCATTACCATTGAATCAATCGGAACACTTAAAAATACAGTAGCATAATGATACACGGAAAAAATTTCATCGGTCAACAACTATCTGCTGCAGGTAGCAGTACTTTTAATGGGTACGATATTGCGAATAATACAGTAATCCCCATCAACTTTTATGAAGCCACTTCACAAGAAATTGATGCGGCTATTCAAAAAGCAAATACCGCATTTAGTATTTATAAAAAGAAAACTGGAAAAGAGAAAGCTACATTTCTAATAGCCATAGCAGCCGAATTAGAAGCATTAGATACCTTATTAATTGAAACAGCGAGTAAAGAATCTGGTCTCCCTATTGCTAGAATTACCGGTGAACGAGGAAGAACTATTGGGCAGTTGCGTCTTTTTGCTCAAATGCTTGAAGAGGGTAGTTGGGTGAATGCTATAATTGATACAGCAATACTGGATAGGGTTCCTATGCCTCGGTCTGATATACGGCAAATGCAGACTGCTATTGGGCCTGTGGCCGTATTCGGGGCAAGTAATTTCCCCTTGGCATTTTCTGTAGCTGGTGGAGATACGGTTTCTGCATTAGCTGCTGGATGCCCAGTTGTTTTTAAAGCACATCCCGCACATCCTGCTACCTGTGAATTGGTTGCTGGTGCAATTATTAATGCAGCACAAAAATGCAATATGCCCGATGGTGTTTTTTCTTTAGTGCATGGCATAAGCAATGAAATAGGTAGCACACTGGTATCGCACCATTTAATAAAAGCGGTGGGTTTTACTGGTTCTTTTAAAGGAGGCAAAGCATTGTATGATTTAGTAGTACAACGTAAAGAACCCATTCCGATTTTTGCGGAGATGGGGAGCGTGAATCCCGTTGTTTTTCTTCCAGAAATTATTGAACAAAAATACGAACAACTCGCAGAAAGTTTTGCTGCTTCTGTAGTAATGGGAGCGGGACAGTTTTGTACCAATCCAGGTATATTTCTGGTATTGAAAAATGAGTTTTCTAATAATTTTATTCATGCATTACAAAAAGCAATTTCATCCAAACCTTCAGTAGCATTGCTTACCAGCAATATTCAAAAAGCATATTGCCAGGGTGTACAACAACAAAGACAAATTACGGATGCAGTTGGTTTAACTGAATTTGATGCATCTACGCCACAGCCTCACTTATTGCAAGTAAGTGCTAAGGCGGCCATTCAAAATCCATTGCTTACAGAAGAAGTTTTTGGTCCCTCTACGGTAGCCATCGTTGCCGATGATATGAAGGAGTTGATTCAATGTTGCCAGCAATTACAAGGTCAGTTAACGGCAAGTGTGCATGGTACAGAGGCTGACTTAATAAATTCGGGGGATCTGTTAGATATCTTGCAATTAAAATCAGGACGATTAATCATTAACGGATATCCTACTGGTGTAGAAGTTGGTCACGCTATGGTACACGGTGGGCCGTTTCCTGCAAGTAGCGATGTTCGAAGTACATCTGTTGGTACACAAGCTATATACAGATTTACAAGACCAGTTTGCCTGCAAGACTTTCCTGATCACTTGTTGCCGGATGAATTAAAAGTAAATAATCCTCTAGGAATTACTAGAAAAGTAAATGGTGAAATTGCATAGTAAGTGCTCATCTATTCAACTTTACAAACAATTAAATGTCTCAATATATTATGGCAAAGCATTGCTGGGGATTTGTTATTAGTATAATAGGGTGCATGCATCTACTCAGTGCTCAAACCATGCGCTATGATAAAACTACCGATGGTTTCTTGGTTTTTCATTCCATTCAAACAGATACTAATGGAAAAATTATTCCGTGGTGTAATCCCAAACCCCAATTAGCTTATGAGATGATCATACATAAACTTTGGAATTTCTGGGATACGATGCGGATAGATAAAAATGGACTCCCTTACTATATGAACCATCAGGTTTGGTTGCCCAACCATAATGATGGTCGTGGTATTGGTGGCGATCAGATGGCTATGGCGTTGTCGAGTTGGCAGCTGCTTTATCAATACACAGGAAATGAACGTGTAAGAGACAATATGCGTTTTATTGCTGACTATTATATTACCCATTCTTTGTCGCCCAGTAACGCCAATTGGCCAAATATTCCATACCCTTACAATTGTTATCTTTATTCGGGTACTTATGATGGTGATATGATTTTAGGTGAAGGATTTACGCAGCCAGATAAAGCAGGTAGTTTTGCCTTAGAGCTGGTAAAAATATATATGATAACAGGAGATGAAAAATACCTGAATCATGCTATTAATATTGCCAATACCTTGGCAATACATACTAAAAAAGGAGATGCTGATAATAGTCCTTTACCGTTTAAAGTACATACCAAAACTGGAAAAGTAGGGGAGTTGAAGAATTATAAAGATGAAGTGCTGGGGCATACTTTATATACTAGTAATTGGGCGTCAACATTAGAGCTATATCAACACTTGATAAGCTTAAAAAAAGGTCAACTTAATTGGTACCATTCTTCATTCGATAAAATATTGAATTGGATAAAAAAATATCCACTGGTAAATAATAAATGGGGCCCATTTTTTGAAGATGTACCAGGTTGGAGTGATACCCAAATGAATGCTATTGGCTTTGCCAGGTTTATCATGCAGAACCCAACTTTATTTGTAGATTGGAAAAAACAAGTGAAACAAATTTTTGACTGGGTATATGCAAAGCTTGGAAATAAAACATGGGATAAATATGGTGTAACCGTAATAAATGAGCAGACTTCCTATCCAGTTCCAGGGAATAGTCACACCAGTAGACAAGCTGCAGCGGAACTATTGTATGCTGAACTTACGGGAGATACCAGTAGAAACCAGCATGCTACTCTTCAATTAAACTGGGCTACTTATATGGTAAATGAAGCTGGTATAAATAATTATCCTAGAGACGAGGTTTGGTTTACCGATGGATATGTAGATTATATCAGACATTTTTTAAGAGCTATTGCAAGCTTACCTTCACTGGCACCTACAGATGCTAATCATATTCTTTCTTCTACTTCTATAATTAGTAGAGTAGACTATTCCCCCAATTTTAACAAATACAATCAATATGATTTCCCCGTTTCAGAAGAAACAGAAATGAAAATATTTTATAGAACTTTTCATAAAAAATCCATTGAAAAAATTCGGATGACCAAAAAGCCAATAGCTATTTTTCAAGGAAATTTATTAGTGAAAGAAATAGATGATAACAATGTGGATGGTTGGAACTGGAAGCCAATGGAAGTGGGAGGATTACTTACTGTGCGCCATAGTAAAGACCAACAAATTAAAATAAAATAACTTATTCAATTATGGCTGATATCAAATTGTAGGGTACTTAAAATAAAGCAACCCACAATGGGAACGAATCTAAACTTACTACCTACCATATTTCTAATAAGTTACCCTAAATAAATATGTACAAAAAATAAATATTCACATATGCTGAATCAATTTTCTACAAGAAAAATCTTTATTTGTATCCTAGCTTTTGCTTCCTCTTTATTTCAGGTAAGCGCGCAAGAAAAAAACAATCCTAATGCCGTACTAAATCATTATCGCTCTGAGATTGTATTGAATGGAATTTGGCAGTTTCAACCAGCTACCAACAGCGATAGTTTTGCATCCCCAAAAAAATGGGGAAATATTTGGGTGCCAGGTTCTTGGAATGGAAATACATCTAGTGGGATGCCCGGTATTGAACTTGCCAACCCGAGCTGGATGACTGATATTAAATCGGTTGAAAAAGCATGGTACAATCGTGATTTCTTTATTCCAAAAAACTGGAAAGATAAAACCATTGAAATCGGTTTTAAGCGGGTGAGTACTGATGCGCGAATTTATATTAATAAACAATTTGCTGGCTTAATTTCTTGGTATTCTGGTAGTATTGATCTTACCAAGTTTGTTGCGTTTGGAAAAATAAACACAATCGATATTTATGTAATTGCAGCTGCTTCTGCCGATGATATACCCGTATTAATGGGTACGGCAACTACACAGGTTTCTTATAAAAAATCTGAACTAAATACAAAAGGTATTATAGGAGACGTAATTGTTTCTGCTAAACCTAAAGGAATTTTTATTAGTGATGTTTTTGTAAAAACCTCTTTTCGAAAAAAACTATTGCAAGCAGAGGTGGAAATGGTTGGTGTAAAAAAAGCAGGATTACTTACTTGTATTGCAACAATTATGGACAGTAATAATCAAGTTGTAAAAACGTTTACTAGTTCCCATCATGCTATTGCAAAAGATACGCAAACTATTCACCTCAGCAGTACTTGGCTAGATCCTCAATTGTGGGATATTGACCATCCTACTATGTACACCATGCATTGTAGACTTTCTATTGACGGAAAAGTTTTTGACAACTATCTGCAAAGCTTTGGATTTAGAGAGTTCTGGGCTGAAGGAAAAAATTTTATGTTGAATGGCACTCGCATCAACTTACGACCTTTTCTCGAAGGCAGTGGATCTGGCATGGAAGAATTGATTGATGCTAAAATTGATGGACTGAAAAAGAACGGGTTTAACTTTAGTGAAATTTGGCCCGATAACAACGATGAAAGAGGAAGGTCTGAATTCTGGGAAGAAACCATGCAGAGAGCTGATAAAAAAGGATATTTATTGGCTGGGCCAGGGCTAAGTTTCTTTCCATATATCATTGGGAGTAACTGGACTTTTGATTGGAATAAACCAGGCGTTAAGCAGCAATTTGAAAACCGAATGTTACTCAATCTTAGGCAATATAGAAACCATCCTTCTGTAGTAATGTGGACTACAACCGGTAATTTTTTTGGATACACGCAAGACCAAAATCCACTGCATATTGGCAGAAAAAATTGGATTTCAGATCCACTCTGGAATAGAAATGCAGCAGCAGGTGAAGACGCAATTGCAATAATGAAAAAGCACGATCCTACTCGATTGGTATTTACACACCACGGTGCTTATGTAGGTGATGTTCATACGGTTAATTTCTATCTTAATATGATTCCATTACAAGAAAGAGAAGAGTGGATGAGTGAGTATAGTAAGCGTGGTCAGATGCCTTTTATTGGCGTAGAGTTTGGCACCCCTCTTCATTGCACTTTTTTACGGGGTAGAAATGGCTATGGTAATAATATACAAACCGAACCACTGGTTACTGAGTTTAGTGCCATCTATCTCGGTAATAAAGCATACACACAAGAACCTAGCTATTATAGATCGCTTATAAAAAACCATTTTATAAAAGAACAAAGCTATACCAGTTGGCACGGACCAGTAGAAATGGAGCGAATGTGGAGCTTTCAGCAGATTCAAAAACTTTTCACTACCAATACTTGGAGAAGTTGGCGAACCTATGAGGTAAGTGGAGGGATGCTTCCATGGAATAATGGACATGGATGGACGCCTAAAATTCAACCCAATAGTACCCAAGTAAATATGCCTGCATTTGCGGCTGGAAGAAAAGGTACTTGGTATAAATTTGCAGACAAAACCGATGCCCATTTTTTATCGCCAGAAGGATGGGAGCAGCAAATAGCTGGGGAAGCATTTGTTGCAAACAACAATGAAACGCTCGCCTATATTGCTGGATCAAAAGAGGCGTTTACTTCAAAAGATCATCATTTTAGAACAGCACAACAAGTAGAAAAACAATTATTTTTCTTTAATGATACAAGGCAGGTACAGTCCGCAAGCTGGAAGTATAGTGTATTGGTTGGGGATGAATTGGTTGATCACCAGCAAGGATTTATTAAAGAAATTCCTGTGGGAGAAAAACAAAGTCTATCTTTTTCTCTCAAACTACCCGCCACCATTCCCTCTCAAAAATTAAATGGAAAAATTATTTTATCGGCCACAATCGGTAAAAATATTCATACAGATACTTTTTTCTTTAGGGTGTATAAGCCAATTACGAATATTTCAAAATCAATTACTGTATTTGATCCGGTTGGCAAAACCAGCAGCATGCTAAAATTACTGGGATATACCGTAAAGAACTGGTCTGCTTCCGAAAATACTCCCTTCGTAATTATTGGTAGAGAAGTGCTTTCTTCAGCTTATGAGCTACCCTTAAATTTAGAAACCTATATTGCCAATGGAGGAAAGGCAATTGTATTCAACCAAAATCCGGATAGTATTTTACATAAAAGAGGATTCAGAACCTCACCATTTATTTCTCGTTATGTTTTTCCAATAGACTCCTTACATCCTGTAACAAAAGGATTGGATGCCATTGATTTTACCAATTGGAGTGGGAATAGTTCATTGGTAGATGCCTATCCCGATTATATTTTCTCTGATAAGAAAGCAGAAAATACAGGCGAAGAGCCTTACTATGGATGGCATTGGGGCAACCGTGGCGGGGTATCAACTGGAGCAATAGAGAAACCGCATCATAGTGCTTGGAAGCCCATATTGGAATGTGAATTTGATATGGCTTATAGTCCCCTCATGGAACTTAATTTTAAAAAAGGGTTATTAATTTGGTGTGCGCTAGACTTAGAAGATCATATAAATGAAGATCCGGTAGCAGCAATAGTAGCCAATCAGTTGATTGGTTATATAATGGATAAGCAAGTATTACCAAGAAAAAAATTCACATATTATATCGGCGGAGAATCACATGAAGAATTACTAAATAGTATGGGACTACAATATCAGAAAGTAGATGAGATTACTGATAGTACTGATTTGCTGATTTGTGGCGCATTAACTTTTACGCAAGAAAAACAGGTGATTGATTTTGCTTCAAAAGGAGGAAAAGTATTGGTGTTGCCAAGTAATAAGTTGGGGAATTTCATGGGCGTTAATTATGTGTTAGATACTGCTTTTATTGGAAGCAATACAATGCCTAATTGGGATATTACTGCGGGCATCTCATTGTCTGATATCAGGTTTAGAACGGCATTTCCTGCTATTAAAATATCAGATGGCTGCGAATTAGGATTAAATGGAATGATCGGTAGAAAAACAGTTGGAAAAGGGGAACTTAT
The DNA here is from genome assembly GCA_013297995.1 of Chitinophagales bacterium. GTDB lineage: Bacteria > Bacteroidota > Bacteroidia > Chitinophagales > Chitinophagaceae > Sediminibacterium. The sequence goes on from JAAFJB010000032.1 coordinate 13,031, forward strand.
TTTTACGCAATTTAATCCCTTACAGTTTAACGCAGATTCGCTTACCTATTTTAGATATACGCGTTGGAGACAGACCAGAGCATTATCACAGTTATTGGCTAATTTGGGTGCTGCTTTTCAGCAAGATGCAGCCATTTTTCGGAGTTTACCAAAACCAATAATAAGTATTCCATTAACAGGCGAATGGAAAGTGGCATTTACCAAAATACTACCCGGTGCAAAATCAGTGGAGCAAGCCCATATTGATTCGGGTATTTCTGAGGAAGCAAAATTGCTGATAGGAAATGAAGTGGATGAATCAACTATGATTGTTATTCCTCAACCAATAGAAATTGAGAAAGCACAAACTGTATGGGAAGGATTAGACGGTGAAATGGTATATAGAAAAACTATTTATATTGAAGCCTCTATGATGAATGAAGACTTAACCCTTAATTTAGCAACCTTAGACGATTTTGATCAGGTATATTTTAATGGAATTTTGGTAGGATCTACCCAAAATAATGTGAATAATAATTGGAGTGATATTCGAACGTATACCGTTCCTGCTAAATTGGTTAAATTGGGAGCGAATAGTATTGCCATACGAATTTTTGACCGTTATGGTGGGGGTGGTTTTACATCCAGCAGAATTAATAGAGAATTAAAAATAAAAAATAGTAAAAAATCGGCACCCGTAAGTATGTATCATGCAGATTATAGAGATGATTTTGAATTAGGCGATAATCCTTACAGGTATTTTAGGTGGTAATAAGGAATTATGAATGATTAAAATAAAAAATTAACGGATGAAAAAAAACAATTTTTATAGCCTTTTATTATTTTTTTGTTGTTTAGGTATTGAATCTAACGGACAAAAAAATGAGTCGAAATTTTTTGATTTCGAAAAAATAGTCAACCCAGCCGATGCTGGTTTTTCCGCCAGCCATCTGGCGAATATTGATTCGCTCTTAAATAAATATGTTCAAACAGGGATGATGCCCAACGCGGTAACTTTTATTGCAAGAAAAGGCAAGGTGGTTCACTATAAAGCCTATGGATATAAAAATATTGAGCAGAAAGAACTTTTAAAAAGAGATGATATTTTTCGGATTGCATCTCAAACAAAAGCATTAACAAGTGTGGCGCTGATGATGCTGTATGAAAAAGGATTGTTTTTATTAGACGATCCTATTGAACAATATATACCCGAGTTTAAAAATACCAAAGTATTGGTGTCATTGAATGCCAGCGATACTAGCTATACTTCAAGGCCCGCAAAAACGTCAATTACTATACGTCAACTACTTAATCACACATCGGGTATTCCTTATGGGAATGCTATCTATGAAAAATACAAAATACCTGGGGTAAATTCATTAGAGCCTATTACAATAGCAGCCGTTGTAAAAAAATTAGCTGGCTTGCCTATTGAACATGATCCAGGAGAGAAATTTACTTATGGATTAAACACAGATGTTTTAGGATATTTAATTGAAGTATTATCAGGTATGCCATTGGATGAATATTTTCAGAAATATATTTTTGAACCCTTGGATATGCAGGATAGTTATTTTTATTTACCTAAACATAAACAAAGCCGATTGGTTACTTTATACAGTAAAGACAGTCTTAATACACCCTTATACCCCTGTACTTCCATCGCTAACCAAACCTATCCTTATTCAGGCGCACAAATGTATTTTTCAGGAGGAGCTGGTGTACTTGGTCCGATTGGCGACTACGCTAAATTTTGTATGATGCTGCTGAACGGAGGGAGCTATAATGGGAAGCAAATTTTGGGAAGAAAAACAATTGAGTTAATGACAACCAATCAAATTGGAGATCTTGAAGTATGGGATACCAAAGATAAGTTTGGACTGGGCTTTCAAATTTTTACAGAAAAAGGATTGAAGTCAGTACCTGGATCACTCGGAGCATTTAAGTGGGGTGGTATGTATAATACGGACTATATTATTGACCCCAAAGAGGACCTGATTTTTTTAATTTATACCAATGTACATCCTTATGCAAACCCATCTATAAACCAGCGATTTAGGGTATTGGTATACCAAGCCCTTCAATCAAAAAAAATAAAATTATAAAATCTAAATTTAAGCATATGCTAGCCTGTAATAGACTCTTTTGTTTTGCAATACTGCTACTTATTTCCCAATCAGTTTTCTCTACCAACTACTATATATCAGCCACTGGTGCTGATAATCATTTGGGAACAAGTGCAAGCACTGCTTGGAAAACAATTGATCGATTGAATCAGCAAAAATTGCAGCCTGGTGATTCAGTGCTGTTTAAGAAAGGAGATGCTTTTTTTGGAGAATTAATTTGCAAGTATTCGGGTAGCAAAGTAAAGCCAATTGTATATTCAAGTTACGGACATGGAAATATGCCCATTCTTAGGGGTGCAATGAATACCCATGCATTTAAATTATTAAAAGATAATATTTATGTAGCTGATATCCATAAAACGGTGAAAGCTGTTTTTTTGAATAATGAATTGCAAATATTGGCTCGTTTTCCAAATTCAGGATTTAATATTATGCAAGGTGGAATGGGTAATAAGGTAAGTTTTTACGACAGTAGTCTGTCTCAACCTAATCAATTTTGGAAGGGTGCAAATATTCGCTTTAGAACTTTCGATTGGGAAATGAGGACTAGTATTGTAAAAGATTTTACCAATCATCAAATTATAATTTCAGACAGTAGTACCAATACTTTAGGAAAGGGTTGGGGTTATTATTTCGATAATAAATTTGAAGCATTAGATACAAGTGGAGAATGGTTTTATAGTGAGTTAGATAAAAAACTATACTTGTACTGTAATGAAAAAAAAATAAAGGAATCCGCCATTCAGTTGGTTCAGTTACAAACGGGTATAACTATTGAAGATGCAGTTTCTTACGTAAAAGTGGCTGGCATTCAAGTTGAAAAATTTTTTGAAAAGGGCATTTATTTAGCAGGAAATAATATAGGTATTGCAATACAGAATAATCGTATTGAATCGATTGATCATACAGGAATTTTTGTAAATAAGGTTTCTTCAAATTGCAGCATTGTAAATAATAGAGTTACCGATATTAACGGTAGGGGAATTTTTGCATTAGAGCCTAATCATCTTTTAATAGAAAAAAATAATATTCAAAATATTGGAACCATATTAGGGTATGGTGTAAGTGGTGTAAATGGTATGATTGGCATTACAGTTGCAAATATAGAAGCCATAAAGTCAGAAAATTCTTATATAGCAAACCACAATACAATTAGCAATAATACGGTTAGCAATGCAGGATATGTTGGCATAAGAATGGATGGTGCTTTTAGCACAATGGAATATAATACAGTAAACAATGTAATGAATAAACTGAGCGATGGAGCGGCAGTATACTGTTGGTCTCTAAGTAAATATTATACCCATGATAATATCATTCGTAAAAATATTGTTTCCGATATAGCTGGATCTAATTTTGGAACTCCCAGTGGTCCGCACCCTGCTGCCAATGGTATTTACATAGATAATGGATGTTATAATATTGTTGTGGACTCAAATACTGTTCACAATATATCGGCCTCGGGAATACACGTTAATTCCGATGCTTTTGATAATTTAATCAAACACAATACACTTTTCAATTGCCAAACTGGACTATCAGTTGCGGAATGGTCAAAACCTAAATCTACTTTTGGAAATAAATTTTTATCCAATACCATTTTTGTACAGGGACTTACAGACCGAGCAGTCGTGTTAATTAATTTTTTATTACCAGGAACAAAGGGTATGGCAGATTTTGATGAGAATACTTATTATCATTTGTATGGAGATACTTTAATGACTGATATTTATAATATTAAAAATGCCAATGAGGAAGTAACAAGAATTACAAAAGAATATGGTTTTGAGGAGTGGAAAAAAGAATTTAAATACGAGAGATCAGGCAAGGCAGTAAGTTCAATCCTTGGAATTCGTTCTAGTTTTAACCCTTTGCTTTTTACAAATCCAACTTTTAAAACCGTTACTCGAACGCTAACAAAAGGTAAATTTATTAGTATGGCAGGAAAAAAAATCAATCAAATTCAAATTCCTCCTTTTCAATCTTTCATTGTTTTAAGATCTAATCCTTAATTCAAATAGCTTATTAAAGGTGAATGATTACTTATTCGGCTTTAATAAATTGTGCCCTATACTCACTGGGTGTTGCTTTTTTAATTTTTTTAAACTGTTTGCTGAAATGTGCCCAGCTATTGTATCCACTTTCGTAACAGATTCCCATAACGGGTTTATCTGTGCTGGTAAGTAATTTGCAGGCGTGACTAATTCTCAAGTCTTGCAGAAAATCGAAATAGGTTTTTTTAATATTTTTTTTAAAAAAGCGACAGAAAGTGGGGATACTCATATCCGCAATAGCGGCTATTTGGGGAAGTGTGATCGGGTTTAAATAATTTTTAAAAGAGTACACAATTATTTGCTCAATGGCTGGGTTCAGTAATAGGTTAACGGGCTCAAAATCTTGTGAGCATACTGCGTAGTCACGCGATGAACCTATTTTGTGTAAACATTGCAATAGCAGCTCAATCCTTAGAAAACCCCTCGCTAATTCTATCTGTAATATGGTGGTTGTAATGCTTTGCTCAAGTTGTTTTAATAGCTGTATCCCTATCTGTTTTTGCAACAATGATTTTACAGTGCTTAGTTCTGGAATATTTAGAAACTGTTCGCCAAAAATAGATGGAATAAAATGAAGCACAGTTGCATCACCAATCATTTTATGGTGTTGTTTTCTAAACCAATGGGGTAAATTGGCTGTAATAAAATAGATATCCCCTGGTTTAAATTCGCCAATATATTCACCAATCATTGCCGTGCCATGTCCCGCATTTATTACAATCAACTCATATTCTTCATGTTTATGCCAGTTGGTTTCAAAGTGAGGGGTTCTATAGTTACGGCAAGCAAAAGAATGGTGATCTTCTATATGAATTTTCTGTACAAGCGTTTTCATCAGGGTTCGGCTGCTATTATATCATTAATGAATACTAAATGTATATAAAAATGATAATATAGCAGACTTATTTTTTATTTTAGCAGTTGCGGATGATACCAAAATGATGAACTTTTGATAAATAAATCACGATTGCACTTTTGTAAAATTGCCTTATGTTATTATTAGGTCTCGATTTAGGTACCTCGTCTATCAAAGCATCGGTTGTAGATGCTGCTACATCTATTTGTATTGCATCGGTTCAATATCCCGATCAAGAGTCTGGTATTATTTCATTGCAACCAGGCTGGGCAGAACAATCTCCAGAACAATGGTGGCAAGATATACAGTGTGCCATTTTAAAATTAAACGCTACTCAAAAATTCAATCCCAAAGATATTGCAGCAATTGGCATTGCTTACCAAATGCATGGATTGGTATGTATTAACAAAGAGAATCAGGCTTTGCGAAACAGTATTATTTGGTGCGATAGTAGGGCAGTAGAATATGGAGAAAAAGCGTTAACCGCAATTGGGCTAGAAAAGTCATTAGCCACTTTACTTAACTCGCCTGGTAATTTTACCGCATCAAAATTAGCTTGGGTAAAAGAAAACGAGCCTGAATTGTTTAATAAAATACACAAAGTATTATTGCCAGGTGATTTTGTTTCCCTTCAACTAACGGGAGAAATTAATACTACCATACCAGCATTGTCAGAAGGAATTTTCTGGGATTTTAAAAATGAATCGCTCTCAGAGGATGTATTTAACTTTTTTGGATTTGATAAAAGTATCATCCCTAATATTCTCCCGGTGTTTACCAACTATGGAAACTTATTACCAGAAGTGGCTGAAAAATTATCGCTCACAAGTGGAATTCCAATTACCTATAAAGCAGGTGATCAGCCTAATAATGCGCTTTCATTAAATGTTATGGAGCCCGGAGAAGTAGCGGCCACCGCTGGTACTTCTGGAGTGATTTATGCCGTAGGGGAGGGGCTGACTTCCGATAAATTATCGCGTATTAATAGTTTTGCGCACGTAAATTATACAGCTGATCAAAAAAATATAGGGGTATTACTTTGCATTAATGGAACGGGCATTTTAAATAGATGGCTTAAAAATCTTGCAGGGAATGATTCATACGAGCAAATGAATCAGTTGGCCGCTAGTATATCTGCTGGGAGTGCTGGTGCACGGGTACTTCCCTTTGGAAACGGCGCAGAAAGAATGCTTCAAAATAAACAAGTAAACGCACATATTCATCACCTGAATTTTAACATCCATAGTAAGGGCCATCTATATCGCGCAGCACAAGAAGGTATTGCCTTTGCATTTAGGTATGGATTAGATATTATGCGTGAAAACAATTTGCATCCAACCATTATTAAGGCTGGTAATGCCAATTTATTCCTAAGTAATGTTTTTATAGAAGCTTTTGTGAATGCTACCAATACTCCCGTTGAGTTGTACAATAATGATGGCAGTGTTGGTGCAGCAATGGGTGCTGGAATTGGATTGGGGTATTATAAAAGCGCAAAAGAAGCTTTTCAACAAACCAATCCCATTAAAACCATTTATCCCGAATACTCTCAAGAGTATGAAGCATGCTATGAGTCGTGGAGAGACTGCCTAGTGCAAACAATGAAATAATCAATTATTCTTTAACAACCATTATAAAATAAATTATATGTCAAGAATTGTAACAGGAGAAACAGAATTTTTTAAAGGCATTCCTGCCATTCAATTTGAAGGGGTAGGTTCCGATAACCCACTAGCATACCGTTGGTATGATGCGGATAAAGTAGTCGCAGGTAAAACCATGAAAGACCATCTGCGTTTTGCTTGTGCCTACTGGCACTCATTTGTTGGTAATGGAGCAGATCCTTTTGGGGAGCCTACTCATATACATCCGTGGAACGACAAAAAAGAGGCAGTTGAACGCGCAAAAGATAAAGCGGATGCCGCATTTGAATTCATTACCAAATTAGGGCTTCCTTACTACTGTTTTCATGATGTAGATGTGGTAGACTATACCAATAATATTCACGAAAATGAGACTCGGTTGGCGGCAATTACTGCTTACTTAAAACAAAAACAAGAAGCATCTGGCGTAAAATTATTATGGGGTACTGCTAATTTATTCTCCAATAAAAGGTATATGAATGGAGCAGCTACCAACCCTGATTTTCATGTGCTGGCACATGGAGGAGCGCAAGTAAAAGCAGCACTAGATGCTACCATTGCTTTGGGTGGAGAAAATTATGTATTCTGGGGCGGACGAGAAGGCTATATGAGCTTGTTGAATACCGATATGAAAAGAGAGAAAGCGCATCTTGCCCAGTTTCTACATACTGCAAAAGATTATGCTAGAAAAAACGGATTTAATGGAACTTTCTTCATTGAACCCAAGCCATGTGAACCCAGTAAGCACCAGTATGATTATGATGTAGATACAGTACTTGGATTTTTAAGAGAATATGATTTACTCAACGATTTTAAAATGAATATTGAAGTAAATCATGCAACACTGGCGGGGCATACCTTTCAGCATGAACTTCAAATAGCTGCGGATGCAGGTGTGCTGGGTAGTATTGATGCCAATCGTGGAGATTACCAAAATGGATGGGATACTGATCAATTCCCCAATAGCTTACAAGAGATTGTAGAAGCCATGATGATTATATTACCTGCGGGTGGTTTTGGAGGCGGTGGTATTAATTTTGATGCAAAAATTCGTCGCAATAGTACGGATCCTGCTGACTTATTTCATGCCCATATTGGCGGTATTGATGTATTTGCAAGGGCATTGATTGTTGCCGATCAGATTTTGCAAAAAAGTGAGTACAACAAAATTCGCGAAACTAGGTACGCATCTTTTGATAGTGGTGCTGGAAAAGACTTTGAATCTGGTAAACTTAGTTTAGAAGATTTAAGAAATTTTGCAATTCAGCACGGGGAGCCAGCAGTTACTAGTGGCAAACAAGAATACCTTGAAAATATTATCAATCGATTTATTTAACTAAAAGTGTTATTTTTAAAGCTCGATATACTTCAAGCGAATTAAACCATTGCCATGCATTCATTACAAACAACAGACTATCTTGTTTTTCTTGTTTATTTTTTAGTAGTTGCTGGATACGGCTATTGGGTATATGCCCGAAAGCAAAAAGCCAGTGTGAGTGCATCGCATGATTATTTTTTGGCCGAAGGTTCACTTACTTGGTGGGCTATTGGGGCTTCATTAATTGCTTCTAATATTTCTGCGGAGCAATTTATTGGTATGAGTGGTAATGGATTTAAAATGGGATTGGCCATTTCTACCTATGAGTGGATGGCCGCTGCCACACTTATGATTGTAGCTATATTTTTTATTCCTGTTTACCTCAAGAATAAAATTTATACCATGCCTCAGTTTTTACACCAGCGTTACAACTCAACGGTGGCAATGATTATGGCTGTTTTCTGGTTACTTTTATACGTAGTAGTTAACCTCACTTCTATTCTTTATCTAGGGGCATTGGCCATCAGTAGTATATCGGGACTAAACCTGTATCTCTGCATGTATGGGCTCGCCATTTTTGCCATCATCATCACTTTGGGGGGTATGAAAGTAATTGGCTATACCGATGTAATTCAAGTATTCTTTTTAATATTGGGAGGCTTGGTTACTACTTATATTGCATTAACTATGGTTGCTGATCACTATCATACATCAGGGGCTATAAATGGACTTAAAATGATGATGGAAAAATCGGATGATCATTTTCACATGATTTTTCAAAAAGACAATTCAAATTTCCCAAGCCTGCCCGGTTTAACCGTACTTATCGGCGGTATGTGGATTGTGAATTTAAACTATTGGGGCTGTAACCAATATATTACCCAGCGCGCATTGGGTGCTGATATAAAGACGGCTAGGAGTGGTATTTTATTTGCCGCATTTTTAAAATTGTTGATGCCGATTATTGTAGTGCTTCCCGGTATTGCAGCTTATGTATTGTACCAAGAAGGCTATTTTCAAAATGAAATGATGGTGAATGGTGAACTGGTGCAAGATAAAGCCTATCCCGTTTTACTAAACCTTTTGCCCGTTGGGTTGAAGGGACTTTCTTTTGCGGCACTTACTGCGGCTATTGTAGCATCTCTGGCAGGTAAAGCAAATAGTATTTCTACCATTTTTACCTTAGATATTTACAAGAAAAAAATTAATACTACTGCCAGTGAACAGCAGTTGGTTAAAATTGGTAAAATAGCCATTTGGATATCTATGTTACTGGCTTGTATTTTATCGCCGTTTATGGGCATTGATAAAAAGGGTGGGTTTGAATTTATACAGGAATATACTGGCTTTGTAAGTCCCGGTATTTTCGCCATGTTTATCCTAGGTTTTTTCTGGAAAAAAACCAGTTCCAATGCTGCATTATTTGCTACAATTGGGGGTTTTGGACTGTCTATTTTATTTAAGTTTATGCCCTCATTTACAAACTTATCTTTCTTAGAACCACTTGGTTTTGCCACATTGGTGAAGCAAAAAACAGGGGAACTCTTATATGAAATTCCATTTTTAGATAGAATGGGTTTTGTATTCTTAATTTGTATAATAGGAATGTATATTATAAGTATATTAGATCACAAAAAAGGAGTAAAATCAAAGGGACTGGAAGTAGATGCTGCCATGTTTAAAGCATCACCTAGTTTTATAGTAGGCGCATTGCTGGTATTTGGAATTTTAACAGCACTGTATACTTTTTTCTGGTAATCAATTTGATATATTCATAAGGATATACTAAATTTAAGCTCTTGGATGAATACCAGTCAATCATGAGTATACCCAACTTATTTAAAAGAAAGATTAGCCTTATTATTTTACTATTTGTGCTAGTAGCCTGTTTGTCGTTTTTATTGGTAAGAAAAGATACAGTAGATTTTTCAACAACCGTTAAACCCATTATCAATAAAAATTGCATCAGTTGCCACGGTGGTGTTAAACAGCAGGGGGGCTTTAGTTTATTATTCAGGGAGGAAGCATTGGCTAAAACCAAATCAGGCAAACCTGCCATCATTCCTGGAAATGCTGCTGGTAGTGAAATGATCAGGCGGCTTACCTTAAAAGATCCTGAAGAAAGAATGCCTTATCAGCATCCTCCGCTTACAAAAGATGAAATTGAGGTACTTAGGCAATGGGTAAACCAAGGGGCCAAATGGGGCAACCACTGGGCTTATATACCACTTGAAAAAACTACCGTACCTAAGTCCAGCTATTTTTTCGGGTTGATTCCTAAAACCAATCCTTGGGCTAAAAATGAAATTGACTATTTTATTGCAGATAAATGGAAAGAGTTAAATCTTGAAGCCGCACCTCAAGCAAATAAAGAAACACTGTTACGAAGAGCAAGCTTAGATTTAATTGGGATGCCAGCATCAGAAAGTATGGCTAATGCGTTTCTTAAAAACACTTCTTCAAAAGCATTTGAAATATTGGTAGATAGCTTACTAGCTTCTCCCCATTTTGGTGAAAAATGGGCTTCTATGTGGATGGATTTGGCAAGATATGCCGATTCAAAAGGATACGAAAGAGACGATTCAAGGGCTGTATGGAGATACCGTGATTGGTTGATTAATGCCTACAATAAAGATATGCCTTATGATGTTTTTTTAACCAAACAATTAGCAGGAGATTTATTGCCCAATCCAACAGATGATGATTTAATTGCTACGGCATTTCAGCGAAATACCATGACCAACGATGAGGGTGGAACTGACAATGAAGAGTTTAGAAATGCAGCCGTATTAGATCGGGTTAATACCACTTGGGAAGCTACCATGAGTACTACTTTTGCTTGTGTGCAATGTCATAGTCACCCATACGATCCATTTAAGCACAAGGATTATTATCAATTTGCAGCATTTTATAATAATACCAGAGATGAAGATACTTATACCGATTATCCACTACTGAGACATTTTACGGACAGTGCTAAAATAAAATTGAATAAACTGGAAGCTTGGATGAAAAAGCATTCTGATGAACAAACAACTGAGTCAACCCTTGCGTTTTTAAAAACCTGGCAGCCAGCTTACAACAGTTTATTGTGTGATAGTTTTACCAATGGGGCAGTGGTTGATACAAAGTGGATGGCTTTTAGAGACCAGTCTGTATGTCGCTTAAAAGATGTTACATTGAACAATAAAAGCTCCCTCATTTTTCGCCACCAAACCTATATACCGGGCGGTACTTGGGAGATTCATATTGATCAACCCAATGGGCCGGTTATTGCGTCCATCCCCATCAAAAAATCAAGCTCAAAAGGAGGATGGGAGATGACTCAATTTCCAATAAAACCCACCGTAGGTAAACACGATTTATATTTTACGCATCGCTCAAAAACTCCCATTGATCCACTGCAAAATGTGATGATGTTTGAGTGGTTTTATTTTACCAATCCATTGGCAAGTCCGCTTAAACCCGACTTTCAAATGGCCAATCAGTTATTTTTTGAATTGCTTAGAGCAGATCTTCCTACAACACCTATTATGTTGGAGAATCCTGACTATATGAAACGAAATACCCATGTTTTTGAAAGAGGGAATTGGCAGACCAAAGGAGCACTTGTACAAGCTGATGTGCCCGCCTCTCTTGGAAAAATTCCAGCCAATATGCCCAAAAACAGATTGGGAATGGCCAAGTGGTTAACCGATCCCAATCATCCGCTGGCCAGCCGTACTATGGTGAATAGATTGTGGGAGCAAATATTTGGAAATGGCTTGGTGGAAACCTTAGAAGATATGGGCTCACAAGGTGCTAACCCAACTCATAAGGAGCTGCTCGATTGGTTAAGTTATGCGTTTATACACGATAACAAATGGAGTATAAAAAAGCTGCTAAAGCAAATTATTTTAAGTGCTACTTATCAACAGTCGTCCGTAATTTCTAATCAAAATTTATTAAAGGATCCTGCCAATAAATATTATGCAAGATACCCTAGGGTTCGCCTAAGTGCAGAACAAGTTAGAGATCAAGCTTTAGCAATTAGTGGTGTGATGAATGCTACACAGTTTGGCCCAAGTGTATTTCCTTATCAGCCCAAAGGAATTTGGCTATCGCCATGGAATGGGGCTGACTGGATACAGAATACCGATGGAAATCAATACAGAAGGGCTGTGTACACCTATTGTAAGCGGTCTGCTGGCTATCCGTCTATGCTTACTTTTGATGGCGTAAGTAGGGAGATCTGTTCACCCCGTCGCATTCGTACCAATACTCCTTTACAGGCATTGGCTACCCTAAATGATTCTGCTTATTTTGATATTGCGTATCATTTTGCCAAACGGATTTACACAGCAGATAGTAGTAGTAAGATTGTGCAAATAAAAAAAGCATATTATTTGGCAACCTATAAAAATATTTCTGAAAATGGATTAAAGTCGTTTACGAACTTATACAATAGGGCGGAAGCAAACTTCAAAAATAACCCCCAAAAAATAACTGAATTTTTACCTGCAACGGCAAGTAGAAAATCGTCAACTGCGTCTATGGCAGCTTTAACTTTGGTTGCCAATAGCATGTTGAATTTAGATGAAGTGTTGATGAAAAATTAATGCCATGACCCAACAAGATTTACACCAACAAAGATTGCTAAGAGAAGCTGAACAAAGGGTAATACAAATGAATACCAGAAGGCATTTTATAAAAGAAAGTGCTATGGGTTTAGGCGCACTTGCCTTGAGCGCATTTATGGGTAGTTGCGGTACTAAATCTACCGATGCACTCGGGGGTATTGCATTTGATCCAGCACATCCTTTAATGCCCAAATTGCCTGCATTTGCTGCTAAAGCCAAAAGTATTATTTACTTGCATATGGCAGGAGCTCCTTCTCAATTGGAGCTATTCGATTATAAGCCTGAACTAATGAAAATGGATGGACAGGATTGTCCCCCCTCTTTATTGGCTGGTAAGCGTTTTGCCTTTATAAGAGGGGTACCTAAAATGATGGGGGGACAAGCAAAATTTGCGCAGCATGGACAAAGTGGCCATTGGATTAGTGAGCATTTGCCACACTTAGCCACCGTTGCAGATGAATTGTGTTTTTTAAAAGCAATGAGTACCGATCAATTCAATCATTCTCCTGCCCAATTGCTTATGCAAACCGGATCACCAAGACAGGGTAGACCTAGTTTGGGCGCATGGTCTACTTATGGACTAGGAACTGAAAACCAAAACCTACCCGGATTTGTGGTGCTTACCAGTGGCGGCAGAAATCCTGATGCAGGTAAAAGTATATGGGGGAGTGGATTTTTACCCAGTGTTTACCAAGGCGTACAATGCAGAAGTGAGGGAGATCCCGTATTGTTTTTACAAGATCCCAAGGGAGTAGATAGAGATTTACGAAAAGCCTCTATTGATGCCATCAATCAGGTAAATAGCGAAGAGTACAAACAGTATAACGACCCAGAAACTCTTTCAAGAATTTCCCAATACGAAATGGCTTTTAAAATGCAGATTACTGCACCAGAAGTAATGGATATTCAGCAAGAGCCCGCTTCTATTCATGAAATGTATGGCACGCAACCCGGCAAAACTTGCTTTGCGAATAATGTATTGCTGGCAAGAAGATTGGTAGAAAAAGGAGTTCGATTTGTGCAGCTTTTCGATTGGGGCTGGGATGCTCATGGCGTTAATTCTAGTCTCTCTATTGATATAGGGCTCGTGAATAAATGTCGCGCAATTGACAAACCCATTACTGCACTTATTTTAGACCTAAAACAAAGGGGTTTACTGGAAGAAACATTGGTAGTATGGGGTGGTGAATTTGGTAGAACTCCGATGATGGAAAATAGAGATGGCAAGGCAAATGCATTTAAAGGAAGAGACCACCATACTGAAGCATTTACCATGTGGATGGCGGGTGCTGGAATAAAGAAAGGGTATAGCTTTGGTGAAACAGATGAGATAGGATATAGTGCCATTAGTGGTAAGTTAGAACATTACGATTTACAAGCCACTATTTTACAGCAGTTGGGTTTTGATCATGAAAAATTAACCTATCAATATCAAGGAAGGCCGTTCAGGTTAACCGATACAAGAGGGAAATTAATTACTGAAATTTTAGCGTAATTGAATTGTATTAATATGGTCATTAACCGAAAAAAATTCATTCAATATTCAACAATGGCAAGTAGTGCTTTGCTGCTAAACCCCTTTACAACAATGGCATCAACTGAAAAAAATAATTTGGTGTCTGCTTCATTTCAGTTGAAGGTGATGGCAACCAGCTGGGGATTTGATGGAACCATTGACGAATTTTGTGCCAAAGTGAAAGCGCATGGTTATAATGGTATTGAAGTATGGTGGCCGAATAATGCCAATGAAATTGATCGGCTTTTTGCCGCATTAAAAAAATACCAACTGGAAGTAGGATTTTTAGTAGCTGGCAATGAAAATGATTTCTCTGCTCATGCTTCAACTTTTAAAAAAAATTGTACTGCTGCTGCCACCAATACTGTTCAAAAGCCTTTGTATATTAATTGCCACAGCGGAAAAGATTATTTCTCCTTTCAAGAAAACAAACAACTGATTGATTTTACCATTGCCCTGTCGCGAAAAATTCAACTGCCTATTTTGCACGAAACCCATCGATCTAGGTTATTGTATTCCGCTCCCGCTGCAAAAGAATTTTTTAATCAAATACCCGATTTACGCATTACACTTGATATGTCTCATTGGTGCAATGTAAGTGAGAGTTTACTAGAAGATCAACAAGATACGCTATTGAATGCGGTAGAAAGAACCGATCATATTCACGCAAGAATTGGTCACCAAGAAGGACCTCAGGTAAGTGATCCACGTGCGCCAGAATGGGCAGCAGCAGTGAAGGCGCATTTAGATTGTTGGGATAAAATAGTCGCGCTTAAAAAACAGCAAGGATCAACACTAACCATCCTTACCGAGTTTGGTCCCCCCAATTATATGCCAGTTGTGCCATACACCCAACAACCCGTTGCCAATCAGTGGGAGATAAATATTTATATGATGAATCTGCTGCGAAAAAGGTATGCATCCTAATTTTTAAAACAATCAATACTATATAAATTGGTACTATTATCTTTTGCAAAACTTGTTGGTAGATTTCATCCACTTTTGGTGCATCTTCCTATTGGCATTTTACTCGTAGCAATTCTCTTAAAATGGCTTTCTATAAAGCCCAAGTACCAAATAATATCTATTGTATTGCCATTGGTATTCTTGCTAGGCGCCATCAGTGCAATACTTACTTGCATAACGGGATATATATTGTTTGTAACAGACGATTATGATGCGCAAGCAATTGCTTTGCATCAATGGATGGGAATTTCTGTGGCTATTGTATCTGTATTATTATATGTAAAAGAAAAATGGGGTAAGCTACCGTTTATACCCATCAAATGGAGCTTGCTGGCTTTATTTATTTTAATCATGATAACGGGACATTTAGGGGGAAGTATTACCCATGGAGCCGATTATTTATCGAGTCCTTTTAAAAAAATATTCATCTCCAATCAATCCAACGAAATTATTCAAAAGCCAATTGTTCAAGTGCAGGAAGCAAAAGTTTATGGTGAAATTATTACACCCTTATTGGCAACAAAATGTTACGCTTGTCACAATGCCAATAAGCAAAAAGGCGATTTTAGAATGGATGAGTTTGGTTTGTTGCTACAAGGCGGTAAAAACGGAAAAACTATTCAACCGGGTAATGCGGCAAATAGTGAATTATTAAAACGGATGATGCTTCCGTTAGATGATGAACATCATATGCCACCCAAAGAAAAATCTCAATTGACAGAAAGCCAGATTGCCCTTATTCATTGGTGGATAAACGAAGGTGCGGATTCCTCAAAACGCGTAAAAGACCTTGTTCAACCCGCCAAATTAAAACCTATTTTACTGGCGCTGCAAAACCCAAATACTACCAACACCAATATTCAAACCATTCCTGAAAAAGAAGTTGCCCCTGCGGATGAAAAAATTCTTAAACAAGTTCAGGCCAATCATATCATTGTTATTCCAGTGGCAAAAAACAGCAACTATTTGTCAATTAATTTTGTAGTAGATTCTGTAATTGATGAAAAAGACATTCAGCTTTTATTACAACTAAAGCCCCAACTAATTTGGCTAAAATTAGCGTATTCAAACCTTAACGACCAAACCCTTAAAGGGATAGCTGAATTGAGCAATTTAACAAAACTAGATCTCTCAAATACAGCCATAACCAATAATGGAATACAATACCTGAATGCACTTACGCAGTTGCGCTACTTGAATCTTGTAGGAACCCATACTACATCAATGGCATTATTACAACTTACCAAATTAACTAAATTGAAATCTTTATACCTGTATAAAACAGGCGTATCAGCAAAAAGTATTTCAGCTATTGCAGCGCTATTTCCAGGAGCAATCATTGATACAGGCGGTTATAAAGTACCCATATATCAAGCCGATACAACGGAGTTGATTAAGCCAGTATCAAATCGTTGAGTATGGTTGTTAAATTCAATCAATGGTTTTGCAATGATAATATAATATTAAATGATGCTATTATTGAAGCATTTTAAAACAGATATATATTTACCTTCAAATTTATATTGCTAATTTTCAAAACTATATTTTAAAAAAGTGAGGAATTTTAAGATTGCTATTTTTGCCATTATTGTATTTTTTTTTCGAGTTCAAGCCCAGCCCATTCAAATAAAAGTACAGCCCACAGCATTTGCTAAACAGTTAACCATGCCTTGGCGTAATTGTATTGCAGTCGGCAGGGCTAATAATTTGTTGCGAGCTGATATACTAGATCATTTGGCTTATGCGCAAAAAGAAATCGGCTATAAATACTGTCGCTTTCATGCCATCTTTGATGATGAGATGAATGTGGTGCAAAGAAATCCACAAACAAAAGTGCTTATTTTTAATTGGCACCAAGTAGATAAAGTGTACGATGCCCTTCTCAAATTAGGCATTCGCCCCTTTGTTGAATTGAATCCTATGCCTGCTGTAATGGCATCTGGAACGCAAACCATGTTTCATTATAATATGAATGTAACACCACCTTCTTCCTATGATGAATGGCAGTTACTTGTAGAAACATTTACCAAACATATGGTAGAACGATATGGATTGGAGGAAGTACGCAATTGGTATTTTGAAGTTTGGAATGAACCTAATTTAGGCGGATTCTGGAGTGGTACGCAACAAGAATATTGGAACCTGTATACAGCAAGTGCAAAAGCGGTTAAATCAGTAGACGCTAAATTAAGAATTGGTGGACCCGCATCTTCCAAAGCCAACTGGGTAAAAGAAATAATTACTTATACTACCAAAAATAAAATCCCCCTCGATTTTATTTCAACGCATCTCTATCCGCAAGATGAACAAGTGCAGTATCCAGATAGAAAAGGCAGTCCTTATAAAATAGGCGACTTCTTTAGTGCTACCGTGAAAGAAGTTACTGAATGGGTTAAAAATTCGGAGCGTCCCGATCTTGAAATTCACTGGACAGAATGGAATACACAAACTGCCGCCGCCGCCGATAAAATTACTTGGGGTGATAATATTTATGTAGATAATTTATTCGCTGCTTCTTTTATTGCTCGTAATTGTGTGGAATTAGATACGGCTTGCAAAACTTTTGCCTACTGGGTTATCAGCGATATTTTTGATGAAGGCGGTATTCCTCAAAGTCCCTTTTCATCTACTTATGGCCTCTTAAATATTCATGGAATTCCCAAAGCATCTTTTAATGCTTTTAGGTTCTTGAAAAATATGACGGGTGATATTTTGCAAACTTCTACTACCAAATCCTTGCCCAATGGAAAGGGCTTATTGGTTACAAAAGACCAGCAGACGATTAAAATATTGCTGTGGAATCAAGCTTTTCCGGAAGAAAAAACAGCTACTGACTTCATAGGAACTATTGAATTGCCTACAAATATAGATACCCTTCTAAATGTGGTAAAAGCCACTATTGGCATAGGTGCAGGAAGCCCATGGGAAAGCTGGCAAGTAATGGGAAGTCCCCTCAACCCCAGCCCCGCACAAATGCAATTATTGCAACAACATGCTGTGCCAGCGTATAGTTTCTCTAAAATTCCTGCAAAAAAAGGACTTGCCAATATATCTTTTAATTTACTACCTGGCGGTGTTCAGTATTTTGAAATTAGTTTGCCAAGACCTTCTGTTAATACTCGATTTGTAAATCCTGAAGCGTTTAAATTATGGGATAAATTAATGGGAGAAAAATCAAATTAACTGTTGGCAAGCCTAGCCAGTTGAATATTTCTTTACAGCAACAACTTAAGTATTTTATGCGTCAATTTAAATTTAAAGGGGTAATAATAATAGCTATCATGCTTTTTTTTACACTACCATTGGTAGCGCAGCAAAAGCCGATGGTAATGTGGTTTAATCAGCCTGCTTACCAGCCTGCTGTATTTAATTATGGCGCCAAAGAATTTAAAGAAGCTTTTCATTTTGAAGAAAAAGGTTGGTTTGAAGCATTGCCATTGGGCAATGGAAAAATGGGTGCGATGGTATTTGGTGGAGTGTTAAATGAACGGATACAATTGAATGAAGAAAGTCTCTGGGATGGATACGCTCGTGATGCAGTAAATCCATTGGCACTAAAATCTTTACCTGAGTTACAACGAATGATGTTTTTTGATCAAACAGATAGTGCAGAACAGCTTGGTATAAAAACTATGAAAGGCGTGCCTCAAGCTATAAAGCCTTATCAGTCCTTGGGCGACTTATTCATTCAACAACTACAATCAAAAAAAGACACGAATTATACCCATTATCGCAGATGGCTTAGCCTAGATTCTGCCACAGCAATTACGCAATATACCATTGGGGGCATTACTTATAAACGTGAAGTATTTGCATCGCATCCGGGTAATAGTATTGTAGTAAGAATTACTTGTAATAAGACCAATGCATTGCAATTGCAAATAAAATTGACTAGGGAGCAGGATGCTATTTCAACAGCAGCAATGGGAATTGATAACTGTATAGCCATGCAGGGCCGTGTAAATTGCGTTGACGATAAAACGGGTGAGCAAAAGGGAATGCGTTTTGTCTCCTATGTTAAAGCAGTAACTTCTTCAGGAAAACTAACTATTAGTAAACAAGGTTTAATCA
>JAAFJB010000033.1 GCA_013297995.1 Chitinophagales bacterium
CATTGGTAGCATTATAAATATTTAAAAACAATTCCATTCTTTTAATCGTATAGCCTGTTCTAATATTTAATAAGCTAATTCCTTTTGCTCCTAAAAAACCAGCATCGCTGTATTCAATACTGTTTACTTGATTTTGATACCAACTGCTCATATATTGCCATTCTGCTGAAATTCGAAAGCCTTTTATTTTGGCTGGCTTATACGTAATTTCTGCGTTACCCATAAAATTGGGAGAGGAGGGCATGATGAATCCATTCACATTTTTTAAAACATCTGCAGATCGCTCACTCAAAATAAACTGTTCAAATTTATGTAACGCATTCGTTGCACTTATTCTAAAATTGAATGAAGCATTCGGCCTATAATTTAATCCATATTCTACACCCTGGTGAAGTGTGCTTCCTGTTGATGTTGGAATGGTAGAATTGTCTGGTTGCCGAACACTTACAACTTCATTTATTCCTTTATTCTGATAAAATGTTATATCTATATACAGTTTGTTTTTTATTAAAGATGCCCAACCCCCTAATTCATAACTATTAAAAGTGGCAGGTGCCAGATTCAATCCTTGTGGGTTAGTAGGATTAAATAAAGTTGATAAATTGGCTTGTACAAATCCTTTGGCATAATTGGCAAACAAGGAAATATTCCTATGTATCCGATAGTTTAATGCAATTCGGGGACTAAATTGCTCATAACTTTTCTTGCCCTTTGCAGTAGTTGTTTGTGTTAAAGTGGGTAGACTGGTATAGTCGAAAGCAATTTTATCGTATCGAATTCCCACCACCGTTTTTAATTGTTTGGTTGCGTTAAACTCGGCCTGAATCCAGCTACCCATATTTAATAATTTAGCATCATAATTGGTAAGGAAAACATTCTCATCAAAGCGGCGAATGGTATATTTTTCTACTGATAATCCACCTAACCGCAATTGTGCATTTAATACTTGACGACGAGCATCGTATTGATGTGGTGAATTATCTGCGCTAAGCCCTACTAAAATTTTTGTATTCCAGAAAGGCAGTTTAGTAGAATGTTGTGCAATAAAGCCTATACTATTGAACTTACTGCTACTCACTTCATTTTGTGCAGAATCTCTTGCTGGTATCCACCGAATGGTAAAAGTTGGATTAAGGTTTATAGTGTTGTTTCTCCAATATGCAGTAATGCTGGTGTTATTGTTTTCATTCCAGTTATGTTCCAGTGTTAGTCTCGCCCTTTTTGCAGCTACATTTCGATAAGTAAAATCAGTAGTACTTGTATATTTTCTGCTATAAAAAGCAATACTATCAACACTACCACTCATCTGCGATAAATAATCTACTTGGTTATAACTACTCCATAAGAGTGTTTTGGCATTCAACTTATAGTCCAGCCTAAATGAATAGGCTTCTTTATTGTAATCAGAATTTAGTAGCCATCCATTATTTTGAGCTGTTTTATTGATGCTTACAGCATAACCCAATCGTTTAGAAAATCCACCTGTTGCAGAAAAATTCAATCGATAATAATCGTAATTATCTGCCTGCACACCTATTTTAAAAGTAGCTATAGCAGTAGGTTTTAGCATTAAAAAATTTATGGAACCGCCAACAGCTTCTGGCCCATATAAACTAGAAGCTGGGCCTTTTACTACTTCAATACTATTGATTGCAGGAATATTCAGTTCAATCAACGCATTGTGATTAAATACACCCATTGTTCGAATAGGGATGCCATCTTCTAGGTATAAGAAATATGCACTCATATTACCCATTGGCTGCCGAATACTCATAGCATGTTGTTCATTATTAAGGTTGGTCATGGTAACACCGCTTATTTTATTCAATAACTCAAAAATATCTTTGGGCTTGGTTTCTGCTATCATTTTAGCAGAGACTTTGCCCATAGAAATGGGAGCATCTATGCGCTTTTGCAAAAATCTATTTGCGGTTACCACCACTTCATCTAGGGATTGACTGGAGGCTGTTATAAAAAAATTAAAATTTCCAATTGAGTCAATACTTTTAGTTATATCATTATAACCCAAAGCACCCAATTGCATCAGATCACCTTTCTTAGCAGTAATAATATAAAATCCATTTATATCTGATATCGTTTTTATATTTTCGGTTTTATTGAATATAAGTGCATTAGGTATTGCTTCATTGGTAAGGCTATCATATATTTTACCTTTTACTACTCCATTTTGCGCATATATTATAGATGCTAAAATCATCAAGAATACAGCCATTATTATTGTTTTCATTTTTATTGATTTACCTAAATTATTTACACATGTATACATAGCACAGATTGCTCCATACAGGAATACATGGCATTAATCTTAGTGGTTGTGTAGATTATTTTGCGGAAAAGAGTTCAGCTATTTTTGGGAGCAAAAGTTGAAGTAATTTGCAAGCCAAAAAATACTAAAGATGAATTATTTATACGAGGGAAGGGGGATGAAAAACAGAGAAACTTCTATCAGTTGTTGACTGTACTTGAAATTGATGGTAGCTTAAATTTGAATTGATGGCTATTGCATCAGCAACTTTATTATTGAAGAACGACTTAGTAGATAAAACAGATATTTTTAACCCAGATTTTTTCTCTAAATCATCCTTTTCTTTTTGTTCCTCTTCAGCCATTTTTTTCATCATCTGGCATTTACCATTACACTTTAGTTGTGGCTTGTTTTTATTGATACAATTTTTAATAAAGGGGGCTTTGTTGGAATAATATTTTGCTAATACAATGGTACTGCCAAATATTTGTGCAATAAAAGACAGGAGAAAAATAAATGATATTGTTTTTTTTAAGACGCCCATATTCAATGCAGCGTAAAGGTAATAGCAAATTGTTTAGGTCAATAAAAAAGCCCCTTTTTTTTAAGGGGCTGATTTTTTAAAAGAGATTAGTGCTTATCACCTGGCTTACATTTTTCCATAATTTCATGGAAGGTATCGTGGGTAGCTGTTATTAGTGTGGTTAGTTCTTTGTCTGATTTTTTGGCTTTAATAGCAGTTTCAACCGCAGTAATATTTCCTACCAATTGCTTTAAAATAGGCTTTGCAACTTTAGCATCATATCCTGTAGGTACTTCAGAATTCTGCCATGCTTTGGCTTTGGCGGCTAATTCTTGTATATTGTCTTTTAAAGGTTTTAGATTCCCTTCTTCGGCAGGGTGAAATGTTTTGGCCATTACCCCATGAAACTCATGCATTTGTTTCCAATCGGCTTTTTGAGCAAATGAAGCTAGGCTTAATAAAGCTGTGCAGGCAAATAAAAATATCTTTTTCATTTTATTGTTTTATGCAAAATTAGGTTAGGATTAGAAATTGCATCTATTTATTTTATGAATGAATTTTGGGTTGTAATTATCAATTCTCAGTAATAGTAAAATGATCGGTGTCTTTCCAAAAAGGGAATTTGGCTCTTACTTCTTCCAGCTTTGCCTTATCTAATAGATGCGTATATATGTCTTCTGTACCTGCGCAACTGTACAAAACTTCTCCCAATGGATCTACAAGCATACTATCGCCACTGTGCGCTATTCCATTGCCATCTATTCCAACCCTATTTACGCCAATAGTATAACACTGGTTTTCAATAGCACGCGCAATGAGTAGACTTTTCCAAGCCTGGCTTCTTCTCTCAGGCCAATTGGCAATATACAGAAGTACATCATACTCTGGCCCTTCTTTTGATTGTTGCCTGGCCCATACGGGGAAGCGGAGGTCATAACAAATTTGTACATGAATTCTCCACCCATTTACCGAGCTTATTAAACGCTTATTTCCTGGCGTATAAAAATTATTTTCTCCTGCAAATGCAAAAAGATGTCTTTTATCGTAAATGCCTATTACCCCATTCGGCATAACCCATAAAAGCCGGTTGTAAAAATTTCCCAATTCTTGTATGATTACCGACCCAGTAAGTATAATTTTTTCCTGGGCTGCCAGTTGCTTCATCCATTGAACGCTAATGCCATCCATATTCTCAGCCAGTTCGGATGGCTTCATGCTGAAACCGGTGCTAAACATTTCTGGCAGCACAACCAGTTGACCACGATTGGGAATAGTACAGATTTTTTCTGCCAGCATAGCCAAGTTAGCCGATTTGTTTTCCCAGTAAAGATTTGTTTGAATTAGGGAGACTGATAGTGTATGCATATTCCACCATTAAGCAAGCAAGTTACAAAATTCGGTAGCTTATTTGTACGCTTCCATAACGTTGCGCCCTAATTTGTGATGGTGTTTCTTTGGTTTGGTACACGTATTCTAATCGGGTACTAAGCCTTCCACTTGCATAACAAAGACCAATATTTTGTTGAAATACACATGGCGATAAGCTGCTGGTGATGGCTATTCCTTTATTGCCCCAAATTCCACCTTGAAGGGTAGCATTATAGCCTTGTGCAATCAGTTGAGGGTGCCAGTAACCAAAAAATTCATAATTGCGTTGGGTAGTTAATGTTTTAGAGCCAATTCTTGCATTCCATAAAGCAGATGCATCATTTTGTTCAAAAGCACCCGCCACCAGCATGGCGCCTAGTTTTGCATTGGTAAAAGTGGTTCCCAAATTCAATTCAGCCGTGCCTATTAGTTTTATACCATTACGCTCTTTAATGGTTCTGTTGAATGCCATACCCATATCAAGAGCAATTGAGTTTGAAACTTGGTATTTCCAGCCCGTAAACCTAGCATAGCGAAACAATTTATGATAGTTATTTTGTAGGCCTTCCCCACCAGATGCGGGTCCTAATATTCCAATAGAAACAAAGGGGCGGAATATAGTTTTGTAATTTAAAAAACTAGTTTGTTGGTATTTTAAAAATAAATAACCACAATAGGCACGGTCAATATCGTTAGTAGAAAAAGTTGCCCGCTTAAGCGGGGTATAAATCATCTGGCCTAATTGAACCCGCTGAATTTTTTTTACTTTATTGGCGGCACTTGCCCACGCATAATCCAGAAAGAATCCATTGGTATAATACGCATCTTTTAATGTGAGCAGATAGGCGTCGTTATCAGTTCTAAAAGAAATTTCTTTGCGGTAATTTTTGGGATTGCCTTGTGAAAAAACTTTGCCAGTAAGGCTAAGGCTCCATAATAATAGTGTATATAAATAAATAAGCTTACTCATAGGCTTTCTAAACGAATTTTAGCTAATAAAGATTGTATTAAGCTGGGTTCAAAGCCTCTTTGAAGCATAAAAGCGGTGGTTTTGGCTGCTCTATTCTGGTATTGTTCCTTTTTAAGCATACCCCATTTGGTTTTGATGAGCTTTTGAGCCACTCTTTCGTATTCACTGGGATCTATCTCTGTTAGTCCTAGTTTAATATTGAATTCACTCAGTTTTTTCTGTCGCAAAGCATACACTATTTTCTGCTTACCCCACTGTTTTTGCCGAAAGTGCCCGCCAGCAAATAAGCGCGCAAAACGTTCTTCGTTGAGGTAATTTTCTTCAATTAGTTGGGAAATTAATTTTTCAACGTCTGGTTTGTACAGTCCTAGACTGTATAATTTTTCTTTAACATCTTGGTGGCAGCGCTCCTGATACCCACAGTATTGCTTCAGCTTCATTAAAGCCTGCTCAGGCGTACTGGTATTTTTTGGCTTGAACAAATGTGTTTTTTTGTTCAAAGTAATTATATTTGCTCAAGCACCAAAAACCAGATCTGATTCTGGCATATATTTTTTGTATACCCAACACCACTATGGCAACAATACAGCATAATGTTTGCTTAATCGACGACGATAAAATTTACCAATTTACCGCCCGTAAAATATTGGAGTCAACAGGATTAGCAAATAATATCTTATCTTTTTATAATGGTAGTGAAGCAATTGGTTTTTTTCGTGATAAATTAACAAAAGACCCGGATCAGTTGCCAGACATCATCTTTTTAGATATCAATATGCCAGTTATGAATGGCTGGCAATTTTTAGAAGAATACCATAAATTATTAGCTAATATTAAAAAAAGCATCATTATATATGTGGTAAGCTCATCGGTAGATGATTGTGATATCCAGCGATCTAAGCAATTTTCTTCGGTAACTGACTATATTGTGAAGCCCATAAACCGCATTAAGTACCAACAATTGATTGAGCAATTGGGCAGTTTTTCAAACTAAAGTATTCACATGAAATAAAGAATTGTTCTCATTATTTTTTTTTGGGTCTTTAAGATGACGGAATATTAACAATTTACACTAGGTTTGTTAGTGGCTAAAATCAATAAAAAATTATACATGAAATTTATAGTTTCTTCCTCTTCTCTATTAAAGCACTTGCAACAAATTAGTGGTGTTATTAATGCCAATACCGTACTTCCAATTTTAGAAGATTTTTTGTTTGAGATAGCGAACAAAAAGCTAACTATAGTGGCTACAGATTTAGAAACGGTAATGCGGGTGCAAATGGATATTGAAAGTAATGAGAATGGAAGGGTATGTATTCCTGCAAAAATTTTGCTTGATTCATTAAAGAATATAGCTGATCAACCCCTTACATTTACCATTGATGCGAATTTTGGTATTGAACTTACCAGCGACAATGGCAAGTACAAAGTAATGGGAGAAGATCCCGATAATTTTCCGAAAGAACCCTCTGCAGATGATACTACCAGCTTTACCATAACAAGTTCTGGCCTACTCACCGCAATAAACAAAACCTTATTTGCGGTAAGTGGAGACGATCTGAGACCTGCCATGACGGGTGTATTTTTTGAGTTGACGGAAGATTGGGTTCAATTTGTTGCTACCGATGCGCACCGCTTGGTACGCTATAAAAGAACCGATACAAAAGCTAGTAAGGCCGATTCATTTATAGTTCCAAAAAAGCCATTGAATTTATTAAAAAATGCTTTGCCAGATAATGAAGATGAATTAAATATCAGCTATAATAGCAGTCATTTGTTTGTAAAGCACGGCTCAACCAGCATGATATGTAGGTTAATAGATGCCCGTTTTCCTGATTATAAAGTAGTAATTCCGGCAGATAATCCTTACAGGTTGGTGGTGAATAAGGCTGATTTTCAAAACGCATTGCGTCGTGTAAATGTATTCTCTAACAAGAGTACCAGTCAGGTAGCACTGAATATTACCGGTAGCGATTTACAAATGGCAGCACAGGATATAGATTTTAGTTTTGAAGGAAATGAGCGCATGAGCTGCCAGTATGATGGAGAAGATTTACAGATTGCTTTTAATGCTCGGTTTTTAATAGAAATGTTGAATGCTGCTGATACAGATGATGTTAAAATGGAACTCTCCACATCAACCAAAGCTGGTTTAATTAAGCCAACAGAACAACCTGTAGGTGAAGATTTGCTGATGCTGATTATGCCTTTAATGTTGAATAATTAGTGGGTATTTAGCACCAAAATTATTAGCCGAATATATTGGCAAATCAATAATAAAAATATATGCATAGGTAAATAGCCTATCAAAAAACCTACTCATATATTTTTATTATTTGTATAGCTTATTTGAATCTATGCCGACTCTTCTACTAAAGTATCTTCAGTAGACACTCCTTTTATGAGCAATTGAAACTTGGTATTGAGTGAAACGGTATAGTCTCCACCATCTAAGAAGGCCTTTGTGGTTTTATCATCTAGTATCACGGCTGCCAAATCAGACGCCAGCGCAGAACTGCTGATTAGGTTACTTACCCTTCCTTTGGTAAACTCTATGGTAAACTTATAACCTGCTTTGCGACCGGTTCCCATCCGCTCAAAATCAATCCTATTCAAGTCTAGCACCTGATTGTCTTGTTTGGTTCTTTTAAGCAAAATGCGAATAATGGGGAGGTACTTGGTCCAAATCTGGGTATACATGAAAAAGTTACATTAGGTGAATAATTCGGTGAAGTTCCGAAATTTATTGCCTAATTCCGAATTTGGTTTATAAAAGTCTGCTTTCCAGCTATATTCGCAGTATTATGAATGATGTATCGGGCACACTAATTAAGTTGCTAATTGTACACCAGGCGGGCAATGCAGCCCAAGGTGGCGTATTAATTTTGTCGGAAAAAGAACAAAATTTATTCCAAGAATATTGGCAAGAAATACTTGTTAATTTTTTTTTAAAGCCTTTTAATGAGGTAGAACAGTACCGGCTTGACACCGAACAGAACCTCTTGTACACCATTGCTAGGGAGGTTTTTGCCGATAAAAGTCAATTTTTAACAGCCAGTAAACAAGCAGCCGAACATTTTCATTTAAAAAGCAGCTCTGTATTTGCTAAATCAGGAGAACTCTATTTTGTGTATTTTGAACAGGTTGCTTTTGAGGGAGGTTTTACTGATGCCATTGGAATATTTTATACTACCACAAAAGAATCTTATTTAAAAATCAATGCCCAACCGGGGGGAATAAATTTTTCAATAGAAGAAGGAATAGACCTAAAAAAGCCTGAGAAAGGAGTAATGCTGCTAAGGAAAGACCAAAATGAGGGATTTTTGGCGTTTATTCATGAATCTACCGCTTCAAAACATGGCGATGCTGATTTCTGGAAAAAGACTTTTCTCAAAGCCCAGCCCATCACCAATAGCTACCACCATACCAATGAAGCCCTTGGATTGTGTAAGCTTTTTATCAGCAATGAATTACAAGATCAGTTTGATACCAACAAGACAGACCAGATTGATATGCTGCAGCGAAGTATGAATTATTTTAAAACCCACGATCAATTTCAATTAGAAGAATTTAATAAAGAAGTACTTCATCACCCTGAATTGATAGACTGTTTTAACGAATACAAACAGCAGTATGAAGTGGCCAAGCAGGTTCAGATAAACGATGAATTTGACATTAACCCTGCCGCTATTCAAAAACAACAACGCCTTTTTAAAAGTATTTTAAAACTCGATAAAAACTTTCATGTTTATGTTCATGGAAGGAGAGATTTAATTGAAAAGGGCTATGATGAAACAACCGGCAAGCAGTACTATAAACTTTATTTTGATGAGGAAAAATAATTACAAGGCTTCCAGCTCACGCAAGTAATCGTATTGAAGGTCTTCGTGCATGGTTTCCAATGCAGCTTTTATTTTCTTCACTTGCTGTTGGTAGAGATTTACCAATGTGGTGCTTTTTTTAAACGGTATACCACTTTCATTTAATTGGGTGCAGAAATGCAATAGAATGGCTACTTCCGCTTGCTTTGATGCTGTATACCGAATATGCTTATTGGCAATACGGACTATTTTGCGGAGACTTTTTTTGGTGAAATATAGGTTTACGGAAGCATCGAGCTCGCTGAATGCTTCGTCTATCAATGCTTTCACTTCATTTATATATCCCTCCAAATCATTGGCTTCAAAGAGAAGGAAAGTGAGCAATTCCTTATTTTCTTTTTTAAATCTTGCCAATCTTAAACACAAATCAATCAATGCTTTTTCGGAGTTGGCCGTTAGCTCCTGCTTTATTTCATGTACTGTTGCCGTCTTCATAAAGTTCTCATTCTGTGTTGACTAAGATACAAGCAATTAGATCAAGCGTTTAATTTTTGTATGGCTGAGTAGTTGGTCTTCCTCAACACCTTCTATCAGCAATAGCCCTGGCTTCTTTCCTTTTTCAAAACTACCCAATTGATGATCCAACTGTAAGGCTTTGGCGCCATTCAGTGTTGCCCATTGCAATAGTTCTTCTAATGGTATTTGCGGAAAATGTTTTGAAATGGTTTTAAGTTCATCTAATATGCTGAGGCTATGGTTGCTGGCTAAACTATCGGTGCCTACTACCATATTTACGTGGTAGCGGCGTAATAATTCAATGGGAGGTAATTTATTTTCGATGTATAAGTTTGCATTAACACACAAACACCAGTAAAGCGATTGCTTGTTTTCGGCTTGTGCAGCGTTTGCAAAAAATACATCCTGAGCATTCGTCTCCGTATTGTGAACCAAGAGCAAATTTTTTGCGGTATTTAATTGATGAAAGTAAGAGGGTAAGCTGTTGAGCCCCGTAGGTACAAAATGAGTTTGATCAATATTCATTGCCGCATACATGCTTATAAAATGGCCAGTTCCATCTTGAAAGAGTTGGTTTTCTGCTGCTGTTTCTTGGTTGTGAATGGTAACTGTATTTCCTTCAAAATAAGGTAGTAGTTGCTGCCATAATTCATTGGAAAGAGAGTAGGGCGCGTGCGGTGATAAGGATGAATGATGAATATTAGCAGGAGAAAATAAGCGTTTATTTTTATTTTGCACCGATTGGAGGCCAGCAACAAAAGCTGCCAGCACTGTTTTTGCGTGTTCAAATCTAGTTACAGCAATTTCGGGTTTCCATCCACTTACTTCAATAAAATTATGGTAAGCCATATTGCCCAATGCTTTCTGTGGAATAGTAAGTGTATTGTTGCAAATATCACCCACAGCCACAATTCCGTTTGCCAACATTTCCGCTTCGGCTTTTGCAATTCCATCTAAAATCAGCTCTTCTTGAAAATGCCTTTCGTTTACAATTTTTAAAATAAAATCAGGCAGGCCAGTATGTTCGGGAATCAGTCCCTTCATATGACTCAACTCTAAATGGCAATGTGCATTTACAAAGCCAGGGGAAAGAATACCGTGTAAGTATTGAATATTGTCGCCAGCATCTTCGGGTGCTACCATATCTAATATAGTACCATCATGGTTGGTAATTAAAACCGATTGATTGGAGAGCAAATCAGTTCCCGTAAAAATTTGGTCAGCAGAAAATTTTTTAAAGTTCAAATGAATTGAATTTTTGCTTCTTTAATTGTTGTTTGTTTGGCAAGCTAAAATAGCTCACTAAAATTCCTAATAAACTTTAAAGGTACAGGTAGATTTGGTTTGAAGGGAAGCAATAAAATCTGGGTTTTTGTTTAAAAATAAAACCCATTTAAATTATTTTGCCAAATATTTATTGAAAATCAATCAGTTACAAAGAGTCTTTAAAAAATACTTGCCATAATTCTTGGAATATTCATTACAAAGCACCACTTTTGCACTCCCAAAAATGGGATATTCTGGTCGGCGGGATAGCGTTCGACTTCACTAAATTTAAGCATCATGAGTAAACTTCATTTCACCACCAAGCATGCAAATGCGGCTACCGTTCAACACAACTGGTATGTAGTTGATGGTACTAATCAAACCGTGGGACGTATTGCATCTAAGATTGCCGCCGTTCTTCGCGGAAAAAACAAAGCTTATTATACCCCACACGTAGATTGTGGCGATTACGTAATTGTAATCAATACAGAGAAAGTTGTATTTACTGGTAATAAGTTAGAAGACAAGATCTACCTCAACTATTCTGGTTATCCAGGAGGTAAAAAAGAGGAGGCAGCCGCTGACCTTTTAAAACGTCGCCCTGAAGTAATCATGGAAAGAGCGGTAAAAGGCATGTTGCCTAAAAACCGTTTGGGCAGAAAGATGATTAAAAAATTATTTGTGTATGCTGGTGCTGCTCATCCGCATACTGCACAGCAAGCAAAAGAACTTAAATTCTAAACCATTGCTCTGTTAGCAATACAGAGCACCAATATAAATAAAATGGAAAAACAAAAAAATGCAGTTGGTCGCCGTAAAGAAGCCGTTACCCGCGTATTCATTAGCAAGGGCGATGGTAAGATCACTGTAAACGACAAAGATTACAAAGCTTATTTCCCATTGGTTTACTTACAAAACCAGGTAGAAGCTCCCATAAAAACTGCCGAAGTTGAAGGCAAGTTTGATATAGTTATCAACGCCCAAGGTGGGGGTTTAAAGGGACAGGCAGAAGCGGCTAAATTGGGTATTGCACGTGCATTGCTTGAGGTAAACCCTGAGTTCCGTCCTGTATTAAAAGCTGCTGGTCAACTTAAGCGTGATCCACGTAGTGTTGAGCGTAAGAAATTTGGTCACAAGAAAGCACGTAGAAGCTACCAGTTCAGCAAACGTTAATTGTTGTATTGAATATCTACTGAAAATAAATTTTAAAAAATTATATAATTCACCACAATGGAAAATAACACTTCACTACAACAGCAATTACTGGAGGCCGGCGTACACTTTGGTCACCTTAAAAAGAAGTGGAATCCAAAGATGTTGCCATACATCTTTGCTGAGAAAAAAGGCATTCATATTATTGACCTGAACAAAACGGTAGATTACCTGCAGGAGTCGGCTGCTGCCATTAAGCAAATTGCTAAAAGCGGTAAGAAAATCATGTTTGTTGCTACTAAAAAGCAGGCGAAAGAAATTGTTACTGAATGTGCTAAGCGCGTAAATATGCCTTTTGCAACTGAGCGTTGGTTGGGTGGTATGCTTACCAATTTCAACACGGTTCGTAAGAGCGTGAAGAAAATGCAAAGCATTGAAAAAATGCTTGCTGATGGAAGTGCAGAGAGCTTGACTAAAAAAGAAAGATTAACCCTTACTCGCGATAAGGATAAAATGGAGAAAGTATTGGGTGGTATTGCTCAATTGGGCCGTTTACCTGCAGCTTTATTCCTAGTAGATATTGGTCACGAGCATATTGCTTTAGCAGAAGCCAAGCGTTTGGGCATTACTACTTTTGGTATGGTAGATACCAATTGTGATCCAAATAAAGTTGATTTTGCTATTCCAGCAAATGATGACGCAACCAAATCTATTGCAATCATTACCAATTATATTGTTGCTGCTATTGCAGAAGGCCTTGCAGAGCGTCAAGCTTCTAAGGATGAAGATGAGTCTGATGATAGTGGAAATGAAAACGAAGCAAGAGCACGTCGCCTTGAAGCCGAAGCCCAGTCAGAAGCTGGTCGCGGTGGTAGAGGTCGCGGTGCGGGTGCTCCCGCTGGCGGTCCAGGTGCGGGTGGCCCTCCTAAGCGTAGGGTTCCAAGTGGCGGAAATCGTCGCCCAGCAGGTGGTGGCGGTGGAAGCAGATAGGCTTTATCTGCATCAAAAAATTTAATTTATACCAGTTCAATTAGTAATTAAGTTAAGTAACAATTTTATTGTTCAACTTGATTACTAATTTTGGTTTACTAACAATTTAAACAAACTATAATGTCAACTATAACAATTACAGCTACAGACATTAATAAATTACGCCAGACCACAGGTGCTGGTATGATGGATTGTAGAAAAGCACTCACTGAAACCAATGGTGATTTTGAAGCAGCAATCGACTGGTTGCGCAAGCAGGGCCAAAAAGTAGCTGCCAAAAGAAGCGATAGGGAAGCGAAAGAAGGGGTGATTATTGCAAAAACATCTGCTGACAATAAAGTAGGTTTTGTTGTGTGCATTAGTTGTGAAACAGATTTCGTTTCAAAAAATGCTGATTTTGTAGCATTTGCCACCTCTATTGCAGATGCGGCAGTTGCCAATGATGTGAAAAGTGCAGATGAGTTGAATGAAGTGAGCATCAATGGTGCAAAAGTGGCTGACATGATTAACGATAAGTTGGCTTCAATTGGTGAGAAAATAGGAGTGGCTAAATTTGAAAGAATTGAAGCACCGTATGTAGCATCTTATATTCATGGCGCTAATCGTATGGGTGTTTTAGTGGGGTTAACTGCAGAAGCGGCTGAAGCTGGAAAAGACGTAGCCATGCAAATTGCAGCTATGAATCCACTTGCAGTAGATGCCAATAGCATTCCTGCTGAAACCATTGAAAGAGAGAGAGCTATAGTAGTAGACACTATGAAAGCAGATCCTAAAATGGCAGGTAAGCCAGATGAAATGGTGGCTAAAATTGCAGAAGGCAAGTTGAATGCATTCTTTAAAGAGAATACATTGTTAGCGCAAGCTTTTGTAAAAGATGGCAGTATTACCGTAGAAGCTTATTTGAAAACTGCTGGTAATATTACTGTAACTGAATTTAAAAGAGTTGCGTTAGGATAGAGTTCAATTTACGACACTTTTTTATAAATCCCAATCACAAAAATGATTGGGATTTTCTATTCAGAAACCACTCGAATCTTCCACTTTTCTACATATTTATCTGCGAATTTGTCCTCTGTATACTCAGCATAGATAAACCCTCCTGCTAAATAGCCCATAAAGGTAAAAATATCCGAATTTTGAGTTGCATTTATTGCCAAGCCAAATGATACCACACTTAACCCGTATGAAACTGTTCTTAGCACTTGTTTCCCAAATGTTAGTTTACGTATACCAGTAACTCCTTCTAATTTTATTTCTCTATTGCCTCCCACAGAACGATCTTTAAACTGAATGGTAGTACCTGTAATGCCCGTAATGCTTGCTTTTACAAAAACCTGACTTACTCCTGTATCTGGCTTACTCACAAAAATTCCTTCGGGGCGATTTATAAAGTCGACTGTTTTTTGATTGAAGCTTAATAAAATTTTATCACCTACCTTAATTCTTTTGGTTTTTCCGTCACTTAATCGATACTGTTCTAAAATATAAGGCTGTGAAAATCCATTTAAAATCAAAAGTAAAAAAGTGGGAAAAAGCAATTGTTTTACCATCGTATAGAATTTTAAAAAAGATAATTCTCTAAACTAACTGATTTATCATTTTGTGTAAAAATTACGATTCAAAATACTAAGAATATACAAGAATAGCAAATAGGTGGTCTGAATTAGAGTTCTAAGGAATGGGTTCATTATATTTGCAATGCAACCTTAAACTCCAACCATGCTCCCAAAATTTAAACGCATCCTGCTGAAATTGTCTGGTGAAGCCTTATTAGGCGACCAGCGCAATGGTGATCCATTCAATCCAAAAATTATTGAGCAATATGCCAATGATATAAAAACAGTTACCGAATTAGGAGTACAAGTGGCCATTGTAATTGGTGGTGGGAATATTTACCGAGGTATGAATGAAGCCGATAGTGGTATTGAAAGGGCGCATGGTGACTATATGGGAATGTTGGCAACCGTAATAAACGCAATGGCTATGCAGGCCATGCTTGAAAAAATAGGCGTTTACACGCGTTTACAAAGTGCCATAAATATGGAACAAGTGGCAGAACCTTATATCCGTAGAAAAGCCTTGCGGCACCTTGAAAAAGGACGTGTGGTTATTTTTGGTGCAGGCACTGGCAACCCATACTTTACCACCGATACTGCGGGATCGCTGCGCGCTATTGAAATGAAGGCGGATGTTATTTTAAAAGGTACAAGGGTAGATGGGGTGTACAATGCTGATCCAGAAAAAGACCCAGCTGCTGTTAAGTACGAAAAAATTTCATTTCAAGATTGCATCTCAAAGAATCTAAAAGTAATGGATATGACCGCATTCACCCTCTGTATGGAAAATAAATTACCCATTATTGTGTTTGATATGAACCAACCTGGTAATTTACTCCAAGTGGTACAAGGAATGAATGTAGGAACCCTAGTAAGCTAGTTTCCACTTGTAAAATAATCAGGATATTTCCGCTATCCTTTGGTAATTTCATTTACATGAGTAAGTGTTTAACTATCGTGTTTGTGGCTGTTTTTTCACCAATCTTGCTGTTTTGCCAGAACAGATTATCGTTGGCAGACGCTATTGGGCTGGCATTAAAAAACAGTTATGATATACAATTGGCCAAAGACAATCTGGAGATTTCCGCTATCAACAACAATATAGGTATTGCAGGTGGCTTGCCCATTGTTACCGCAAATGCAAGCGACAATGAAACTGTAACCAGTATCAATCAAAAATTTCCAGATCCTAGCAGAAATGTAAAGCGCACTGGAGTAAGTTCCAATAATTTAACCGCCAATATTACTGGCGGCATTCTTTTGTTTAATGGGTTTAGGGTTAAAGCAGTTAAAAAAAGATTAGAAGAATTACAAAACCTAAACCAAGAATTACTCAATGCCCAAATACAAAACACCATTGCCTCTGTAATAACCAGTTATTACGATATTGTTCGGCAACAATTTTTTTTGGGTACATTAAAAAAAACTATAGAAGTATCTCTGCAACGTGTTTCAATCATTAAAAGCCGCAAAGAAGTTGGCCTGGCAAATAACGCAGATATTTTTCAAGCTGAAATTGATTTGAATGCTTCCATACAAGCCGAGCAATCACAACAACTAATAATTGATCAAGCTAAAACAAACCTATTAAATTTAATATTTGTTCGTAACGATAGCCTTGTTGTTATTAGTGATACCATTGTGGTAGATGAGCAGATCAATTTTAATCAGGTTCGTCAACTTGCTTTAAAGAATCCTCAATTAATTGCTGCAGAACAACAAATTAAAGTGAATGAATTAATTGAAAAAGAAACCGCTGCGTTGCGATCTCCCATTTTAAGAGCCAGTACGGGGTTTAATGTAAACAATACTACCAGTCAAGCAGGATTCATCTTGCAAAATCAAAGTTATGGTCCTTTTTTAGGACTAAATTTGGCCATTCCTATTTATAATGGGGGTATTAATAAACGTCAATCTCAAATTGCAGAAGTTAATACACGCATTGCAAAAACCCAGCGAGACGGATTTTTAATGCGCATAGAAAATGGTGCTGTTAGAACTTATCAAGCGTATAGCAATACTTTATTACAACTTAAAACAGCGCAGAAAAATTACGATTTGTCTCAACAATTACTCAATTTGGTGATGCTGCGTTTTCAGTTGGGTCAGTCCACCATTGTAGATATTAAGATTGCACAACAAAGTTTTGAAAATGAATCATATCGACTGGTGAATTTAGCCTACACAGCAAAAATTGCGGAGATTGAGTTAAAACGGTTGGCAAATATTTTAGCGCCTATTTAGCAGATACCTATATTTAAAAAGATATTAAATTCATTATTGTGCAAGTACCATTTACTTCGAAGTTGCCTTTGGTAGGCACTACTATTTTTACCGTTATGAGTCAACTTGCAACTGAATACGGTGCCGTTAATTTGGGGCAAGGTTTTCCTGATTTTAATATGAGTGAAGATTTAATTGAGCTGGCAAATAAAGCCATGCAAGAAGGGAATAATCAGTATGCCCATATGCACGGATTGTCAGCATTGCGAACAGCAATAGCGGAGAAATCTACGGTAATGTACGGGACAGAAATTTGTGCAGAAAATGAAATAACGGTAACCCCTGGAGCCACTTATGCTATTTATACGGCACTTACAACTGTATTAAAGAAAGGAGATGAAGTGATTGTATTTGAGCCAGCTTATGATTGCTATATTCCCACAATTGAATTAAATGGAGCGGTTCCAGTATTAATTTCATTGCAATATCCCCACTATTCCATTCCTTGGGAGGAAGTAAAAGCAAAAATAAATTCCCGTACAAGGATGATCATGATTAATTCTCCGCACAATCCTACGGGAGCAGTATTGAGCGAAGCGGATATGCAAGAGCTTTCAGCATTGGTGGCCAATACCAATATCATTATTTTAAGTGATGAGGTTTATGAGCATTTAATATTTGATGGATACCAGCACCAAAGTATTTTACGTTATCCTGAATTACTTTCCAGAAGTTTTGTTTGTTTTTCGTTTGGCAAAACTTACCATTGTACGGGATGGAAATTGGGCTATTGTATAGCACCAGCTTATTTAATGAAAGAGTTTAGAAAAATTCACCAATACAATTGCTTTAGTTGCGATACACCCAAACAGGTTGCATTGGCTGCTTATTTACAAAACAAAGAAGTGTATTTATTATTGGGAGGATTTTTACAACAGAAAAGAGATTATTTGAGAGAACTAATGAAGAAAACCCCTTTTACTTGCATCCCATCTCACGGGAGTTATTTTGAGTGCTATAGTTATGGAGATTATAGTCAAGAATCAGATAAGTTATTGGCTATTAAACTTACTAAAGAATATGGCATAGCTGGTATTCCAATTTCCGTTTTCTATAAAAATGGGATAGATCACAAAGTACTTAGATTTTGCTTTGCAAAAAAAGAAGAGACATTACAAAAAGCAGTTAGCAAATTATATTCCTTATAATGATCTGTAAAGTAATTTGCTTTTACCTTTATTTACAAGCCGCTTGCTAATTTGAAAGGCTTTATAATAACTGGATAAAAAATTTTTATGTTTCACCTGCATACTACCTATTTCATTTTTGTTACTACTAAGTGATTGATTCATTAGAAAAGTAAGAATAAAATGCAATGAATTTTTTGGAATAAGATTTGCAGTGTGGGCACTGATTTTATACCAACCATACTGGCGGAACACTTTTTTGTACATAACTGATTGTTTAATTAAACATAAATGTACAAATAGCCAAGTTTTTAGCCCATTTTTTTAATCAATATTGTTTATTCCTTTACTAAATTGAAAAACAATAAGAAAAAATTTCATAGGGGTGAATTGCTGCAACAAGCTGTAGCCAGTGCTGGCATGTCTATAACCAACTTAGTAAGAAAAGCAGGGTACAGCAGATCTAGTTATTACAATCATATTAATGACCCAGAATTACCCATTGATATTTTATTAAACTATAGCAAAATATTGCATGTAGATTTAAGCGTTTATTTTCCAGAATTATTAGAGAATTTTGTGAAAGAGCCCACTAATTTTTATTTAGCAGACACTCCTCCACAATCTTTAGATGAAGCAACAAAATTTATAGATGAGTGGAAACTAAGGTATTATGAGTTGCTGGAAAAACATCAGGTTCTACTAGAGAAATATTTACAATTGAACGGATAAATAGGCTAGACTAGAAAAAAATAGAATTATCTCCGTATTTATACGGAGGTAATTATTAATTATTTTTCTGAACTTGCTATATTCCGTTGCCAATCATAAATACTATGGATGCCAAAGAAACAAATCTATTTATTACCGTACTACTAATGGTAGTGCTATTTTACTTCTCCATTTTTTTGTTTGTACGAATGATTGTACTGCAGAATAATAGGAATATTAAATTATTCAAAATAAATGCTTCAATAGCAATTGAGGTAATGGAAAAAGAAAGGGCAAGAATTGCTGCTGACTTACATGATGAACTTGGGCCACTTTTAGCTGTAATAAAATTTCAGATAGAAAATGCGATGTTTAAGACTAAAAATCAACTCCCAGATCTCTCAAAAGCCAGCGATCATATTGATGAAGTACTGATGCGATTACGAGAAGTATCTTATAATCTTTTTCCTACTACTTTAAAAAAATATGGTCTATTTGTGGCCATTTCTGAGCTCATACATTCAATGCAGCGAGTACAAACCATTAAAATTAATTTTCAGTATCCTCCGCTTTTAGAAATTGAAGAAAAAGCGGGCATACAAATTTTTAGAATAGTACAGGAAGCTTTAAATAATGTTTACAAACATGCCAAAGCTAGTAATATAAATATTCTGTTCTGTGAGCACAATAATACATGGGTACTTGCTTGTGAAGATAACGGTATTGGCTTTGATATGAATGCTAAAAAGGAGTTATTTTATGGCAGAGGGCTTTTGAGTATTCAAAATAGAGCCGATGGATTGGGAGGTGTGTTTTATTGTAAGTCTGAAAAAGGCAAGGGTACCCTATTAACCGTAGAAATTCCATTCTGATGAAATATACACAGAACCCTATCCGAATTGCCATTGCCGATGATCATGCTATTTTTAGAAATGGATTTAAGTTAATGGTAGAAAATCAATCAGAATTGTGTTGGCTGGGAGATGTTGAAAATGGAATTGAACTGTTAACGCTGTGCGAAGCTAAAATACCTGATATAGTATTTGTAGATATAAAAATGCCTAAAATGGATGGGATAGAATTTTGTTATGCACTTAAAAAAACAAATCTAACTACAAGAATTATTGCGCTGTCTATGTTTAATGAAGATTATTTAATTAGAGATATATTAACTGCAGGTGCGTCTGGCTATTTACTTAAAAATACAAGTAAACAAGAAGTATTGAAAGCCATTATTACTGTGTATAAGGGGCGTAACTATTATTGTAGTAGTGCGGAACAAAAATTAATACAGTTATTATCTAATAATCAATTCAATCCC
This sequence comes from Chitinophagales bacterium, assembly GCA_013297995.1. GTDB lineage: Bacteria > Bacteroidota > Bacteroidia > Chitinophagales > Chitinophagaceae > Sediminibacterium. The sequence goes on from JAAFJB010000033.1 coordinate 19,871, forward strand.
AATATAAAAATAAAATCGGTTCACCTTTCTGAAAGGGAGCTAACGGTTCTTTTACTTATTTGCAACCAATTGAATACTAAAGCAATTGCGGCTAAACTTGAGATCAGCACTAGAACAGTAGAAACTTATCGGGATATTTTAATCACCAAGACCAACTCGAAAAATATAGTTGGTCTTGTGATTTATGCTATTAAAAATGGAATTTATAATCCCCATCAATTTGAATGATTACCATTTGCCATCTCCATCAAGTAGATTCCCTAATCCGCCTAATATGCTACCTTCTTCTTTTCTATTAACGGTAGCATATTGAAGAATACGGCCAGCCAATCTGCTTACAGGTAAGCTTTGAATCCAAACGGTTCCAGGCCCGGTAAGCGAAGCAAAAAACAATCCTTCTCCACCAAAAATTGTATTCTTAATACCTCCCACAAACTGAATATCATAGTTAACGGATGAAGTAAAGCCAACAATACAACCGGTATCAATTTTCAGCACTTCGCCATAATTTAGTTGACGCTCAAATACATGCCCACCAGCGTGCATAAAAGCCATTCCATCTCCTTCTAATTTTTGCATAATAAACCCTTCACCACCAAACAAACCAGTGCCTAATTTTCGTTGAAATTCAATGCCAATATTTACCCCTTTTGCCGCGCAGAGAAAAGCGTCTTTCTGACAAATGATGCGGTTATTAAAACGGGATAAATCAACTGGTATAATTTTTCCAGGGTATGGGGATGCAAAACTAACCCTTCGTTTACCTTGGTTTACATTGGTGAATGCGGTCATAAACAGGCTTTCACCCGTAAGTACTCTTTTACCTGCGTTCAACAATTTCCCTAAAATGCTGGTATTTTGCTGACTCCCATCTCCGAACATGGTCTCCATTGTTATTCCATCTTCCATCATCATAAAAGCGCCTGGTTCTGCAATGGCAGTTTCGTTATAATCTAGTTCTACTTCTACATATTGCATTTCTTCTCCAAAAACCCTGTAATCAATCTCATGATTTTGTTTCATATTCTAAATTTTAGCGGTAGATTTTTTCATTTGTCCAAACCAAACCTTTTTACCTTGAATTCTTCTTACTAAAAGCATCAAACCCACAAATATAAAAAAGAAAGGGCCAGCAAATCCCAACAAAGCAATGTATTTAGTACCATAGAATTTCTGCATGGGCCTGCGTAATCTTTCAGAAATAAGGTACATGCTTGGTACCATTATTAGGGTAAGAAAGAAAGAAAAAATAAGTCCAAAAATAATCGTCCAACTCAGGGGCCCCCAGAATACTACGCTGTCTCCACCCAAGAATATCTTAGGATTTAAATGTTGGAACAAAGAAACAAAGTCTATATTAAAACCAATTGCCAGGGGTAGTAGTCCAAGAATGGTTGCAAGCGCAGTTAGCAGTACAGGAATAATTCTAATTTTTCCAGCTTCAATGGCTGCGGCTCTAGTTTTATAACCTCTTCCCCTTAATTCATCGGTAAATTCAATTAATAAGATTCCGTTTTTAATTACAATACCAGCCAAGCCTACAATACCCACACCAACCATAATGGTGGCCATAGACATTCCCGTTAATGCGTAGCCCATAAATACCCCAATAATAGAGAAAAATATTTCCGTAAGCACTATAAAGGGCTTACTAAGGCTATTGAATTGTAGTACAAGAATTAAAAAAATAATGAGTAATGCAGCTACCATAGAAGTGCCAAGAAAGCTTAATGTTTCAGCTTGTTGCTCGCTTTCTCCTGTTTGACGAATGGTTACTTCTGAGGGTAATTGTGTTTTTGATTTAAATATTTCTATTTTTTTGGCAAGTGCTGCATTTACAATTGGCGTTAAAGATGGGTCAGTAACATTTGATTGAATTTGAATGGTACGTTTTAAATTTTTTCTTTTAACGCCACCGGTTGTGTTGGTATAATCAATGGTAGCGACACTATTTAAAGGAATCTGTTTAACTTGACCACTGTTGAAGTCGCGGAAAACGATTCGCATATTCATTAGGTCGTTAATATTATTGCGAGCAAGATCTTTATAACGTAGTTGAATTTTATATTCATCTTCGCCATCTTTTAGTTTGCTCACTTCCTTACCAAATACAGCAGTACGAATTTCCATGCCAATTTGGGCAGTACTTAGGCCTTCTGCAAGTGCGCGTTGGCGGTTGATATTTACCGTAATTTCTGGATTGTTTAGATCTACATCCATTTGTAAATTTTCAATACCTGGAATTCTATTTGTATCAAGGTGATTTTGTAGTTGGTAAGCCACTTTTGCAATGGATTCAAAATTATCCCCTACTATTTCAATATTAACAGGAAGCTCCGTTGGAGGCCCGCCATTTTCTTGGCCTACTTCAATAGAAGCGCCGGGAATACCCTTCATTTCCTTTCTAATGGCTGTAAGATAAGCAGCACTACTTTTACCGTGCCGCTTTTCAAATTCAATAAACGATACTTGAATTCTTCCTAAGTGAGATTGTGTACTTCGGTTATTATCATTAGGGTTATTGGCACTTACCGCAACATTTGAGATTACGCTTTCAACGATACTACCGGGCATATTCGGTTTATTATCGCCTAAAATTTTATACACCCTATTTTCTAAAATGCGAACCACAGAATCAGTAGTATGTGTTTTTGTACCAATGGGCATTTTTAAATACACGTAAACAAAATTTGGATCACCACTGGGGAAAAATGGTTTGGGATTGTTCCTAAGAATCAATAAAAAAAGTGAAATCGGAAATAAGAGAAACAAGCCTAGTAGTAACCATCCTGGACGAAATCCGGTAAGTAGATATTTTAATAATTTTTCATAGCGGTTCATTAATCCGGGTAATAGTTTTTCTTGAAAATAATGAATGATTCCTCTTAAAATATATCTCTCCAATAAAAATAATAGGTTCATACAAATCAAGAAATTTCCGAAACCATGCCAGCCAGCAATATTAAAGAGTAAGCCAAAGCCCGCGAATGCCCAGAACCACCATTTTTTAAAGATGGCTTTTTTGGGTTCTTCAAATTCACGACCCTCTGGCTTCATAAAACTTACTGCAAATACTGGGTTAATAATAAAGGCAACTATTAAAGAAGCTGTTAAAGTTAAAATAAGCATGGTAGGTAAGTAAATCATAAACTTACCAATCAACCCCTTCCATAATAGTAAGGGAAAGAAAGGAGCCAATGTTGTAGCAGTGCCTGCTAACACAGGAATAAATACTTCTCCAGCGGCTTCTTTGGCAGATCGAGCAATTTTTACTTTTCCATTATTGTAAATTCGGTGTGTGTTTTCAATAACCACAATGGCATCGTCTACTATAATACCAAGCCCAAATAATAGCGCAAATAAAACAATAAAATTTAGGGTTACAGAAGATCCTACAATAGAATCGGCTAGTGGTAAAAAGAGAAACGATACAAATACAGAGAGCGGTACGCTAAGAGCCACAAAAAATGCATTGGTAACTCCCATAAAGAACATGAGTATGAGTAGTACCAATAGAAATCCAATAATAATGGTGTTTACCAGTTCATTAAATGAAGTTCTGGTTTGCTTACTTTGGTCGCCAGTTATTAATACTTTTAAGTCTTTTGGAATTTCTTGACTGGCTTGCATGTCTGCAACAATCTTTTTTACACCATCGGCAGTATTTATTAAATTCTCTCCCGATCTTTTTACAATATTGAGCGTAATTACATTTTTACCACTCAATCTAGCATAACTTTCTGTTTCTTTAACGGTATCAATAATTTGGGCAATATCTTTTAGGTAGATAGGAGCACCCAGAACGTTTTTTATTTGAATATTCGTCATATCAAATGCGGAACTGAACTGTCCCTTCACCTTGATATTTCTATTCATCTCACCTACTTTCACTAATCCACCACTGATGTCTTTGTTTTCATAATTTACAGCCGTTTCAATATCACGGAAAGTAATTCTTGCCGCAGCCATTTTTATAGGATCAATATTAATTTGTATTTCTCTTTCTGGTGCTCCTACAATTTCAGCCCTACTCACTTCTTTCATTTCTTCAAATCGATCTTGCATTTTATCTGCAAAACGTTTTAGTTTCACCCCATCAAATTCACCGCTGATATTTACAAACATGATTGGAATTTCACTAAATGCAAATTCCTGCACATTGGGCTGGGCCGTAAGATCATTGGGCAAATCGGTTTTTGCTCTATCAACCGCATCTTTTACTTTTTGTTTGGCAACGTCTGTTTTTATATCGGTATCAAATTCAATTACAATCAAGCTAAAATCTTGTTGTGAGGTAGATTGAATCTTGTTTACTTTGGCGCCACTGATTGATTTTAATTGTTTCTCAATAGGTCGAGTAACCAGGTTTTCAATGTCTTTAGGAGCATTTCCAAAATATACAGTACTAACTGAAATAGTGGGTACTACAATATCTGGAAACTGTTCTTTGGGTAGGGTGTTGAATTTGTTTAAACCATACAAAGAAATGAGAATGGTAATTACGTAAACCGCTGTTTTATTATCAACAGCCCAACTAGTAGGTTTAAATTCTTTGAACTTTTTGGCTATACCCTCAATGAAATTCATAAAAAAAGTTTTGATAGAAGCGGAAATGCCTCAGTGCACAATTTATTTTGCTAATAGGGTTAATAATTGCCCCTCGTAAATGTTTTGATATCCCTCAGTTATTAGTTGATCACCAGCGTTTATACCAGATTTCACTTCAATTTGCTGCCCATTAACTTCGCCAACAACAATTATTTTCTTTCGGGCTACCAGTTTATTGCCTTCAGGTACTGCTATATAAATATATTTTCCTTTTTCATCAGTTTGAACGGTATTGATATTAATTGCAATGGCACTGGCAGCTTCATAGTCTAAAAATTTAATTTGAGCCAATTGATTAGGTCTAATATTAGCATCATAGGGAATTTTCACTTCTACTTCAAAACTTCTATTGTTTGCATTGATAGATTTACCAGCCGTTGCTACGGAGCTATTAAATACCTTATTGATGTCGGGTAAATTAATAATAACTTTAGAGCCTTGCTTTATTTTGCTGCTGTAATTTTCTGGTATTTCAGTAGTTACTTTCATAGCAGCAGTATTTACAATTTTAATTTGTGGTACAATTCCTGCAATTCCAGCAAAAATTTCACCAACACGCACATTTAATTCATCAACAACACCGGCCACGTCTGCAATTACATTGGTAGCTTTTAGTTGTTCTTCTGCAACTTTTATTTGTTCTTCACTAGCAGTAAGTTGACGCTCTAAAGATTGTACATTATTTTTTGCAGAAATCAATTGTACTTCAGTTCCAATTCCTTCCTTCCATAAATTATTCTGACGTTGATATAGATCTTTTGCAAAACTCAATTGAATTTTCAAAGTCTCTAAACTTTTATTTGCAGCAAATACTGACTGCTTTAACACTGCATCGTCTAGTTTAATTAAGAGCTGGCCTTTTTTTACCAGATCGCCTTTTTTAATAAATAGGGCGCGTACCTGACCGGGTCCCATCCGGGGCGACACATAGGAAATATTATCTGAAGTAACATTGCCTTGTAGCTCAATATAATGTGCAAAATATTGGGCAGTTACGGTAGAAACACCCACCAATTTAGCTACACTATTTGAAGCGCTTGTGTCTGATTTTGCAATTTCTGTTTCTAGTAATTTAATTTGATCGGCCAACGTATTCTGTTGTGATTTTAATTTTTCTAAAGCTGTTTTTTTATCTACCAAAGAATTGTTTTTTTCAGAATTGCTACCGCAACTGGTGAATAGAAATATGCTGCTGGTGCTTAGTAGTAATGGTAATAGTATTTTTTTCATAATTAAGTATTGTATGTATTAAAGTTTTCCGGTAGCGGTTAAGAAGTCAACTCTTGCTATGATGGCATCGTAGAGTGCATTAATATAATTAGACTGAGCAGTTTTAAGGTCAAGATCCGCCGCATTTATTTCTGTATTAGAGCCAGTACCTACTTCAAATTTCTTTTTAGTTTGGCTGTAAACACGTTCGGCCAGCTCCATATTGGTTTTTTGAAAATCCATTGTGGCAATAGCAGATTGATATTTTAGTTTAGACTGTTCAACGGCAATATCAATATTGAGTGTAAGGTTATTAATTTGATATTCTGTTTGTTGCAAATCTATTTTAGCTTTTTTTATTCGAGCATCTCTGGCGAACCCGTCAAAAATAGGCACTGCAATATTTAGTCCAATTGAAGATGAAGTAAACCAATCACCTTTATTAAAAAAATTAAACTGATTGCGTTGAGCAATTTTACTATACTGAGCGCCAAGAGCTACGGTAGGCAGTGCGCTGAGTTGATATCGTTTAATATTGTATTGGTTGAGTTTTTTGGCTAAACCCAAATATTGAAAATCTTCTCTGTTATTGTAATTAACAACTTGGGTACTAATATCTTCTTTAAGTTGTTGGTAGTTAAGAGAGTCTGTTAGTACTAAGGTATCGGAAGCTGGCATACCCATTAAGGTTTTCAAACCAAGATAACCCATCTGGATAGCATTTAAAGCTTTAAGTTTTTCTGTGTTTAAGTTGGTAAGTTGAACCGAAATTTTGTCAAGATCAATTCTTTCAGCAAAACCATTTTTGTATAGTGCTTTTACATCGTGTTCCAGTTTTTTTAAACGATTTATATTAGCATCCAGCAATTCTATTTGAGTTTTACTTACCACCAATTGGTAGTAAACTTTGTACACGTTAGATTTGATGGCTGCTTCAGTTACTTTGGCTCCTTTGGTTTGAAATTCAATAGAAGCTCTACGCGCTTGAAGGCCTACAAAAACCTGACCATCAAATAAAAGTTGTTGGAGACTTACGCCAGCACTGGCATTCCATTTGGTGCCAAATTGGGCTTGAATAAAGTCAAAATTTCCTGGAAACTTTATGGGATTACCGCTCCCATCTTTTACCCCTTCATTAACCAGTACTTGATAGGTAGCAGGTGAAATAAAATTGGGTAAGGTTTGTACAGCAATATTTGGAAAATGTTGTGTACCTACACTACCAGTAAGAGAGGGTAAAGCCGCAGCAGTAATTTCTCTGTTGGTTTGTAATTGGGTTTGAATGGCCAAAAGGGCAATTTTTACTTGCACATTGTTTTTATTGGCATAAGCCACTGCTTGCTCAATACTCATTTCATGTTTTAACACATTTTGTTGAGCTGCAGCGCTATATGCCAGTACTACCATGCCGAGCCATAAGACCTGTTTTTTTAGAGTGCTCATAATTGGTTGTTTTTTTCGCGTTGCTTTTTATACTTAATAATTAATTTTTCTCCTTTAGGTGTGCAGATTCCATATAGAAAATGCTCCATAAGAATCATTTCTACTTGCAGTAGGGTATATTTATTTGGAGGAAAAAGTTCTGGGTTGAATGCAAAAAAAATGCTTTCAATTCTAAATTTTGCCAATATATCTGGGTCAATATCAGTGCGATAATACCCTTCTACCATGCCTTTTTCTAAGTTAGCTTTAATAATTTTATAAATGAATATGTTTTTGTGATCATTCATTTTTTGAAAAGCGTTGGGATGGTATTTTTCCATTTCAAAAATAATGGCAGGATTCATGGTACTGAACATTTCTTGCATCATATCAATAGCCAAAAACACTTCATGCACTGCATTTTCGCTCTCTGTACTATGTTTAGAGCATTCAATCTGATCATTATTAATTTCCTGCTGAACTACAGCAGCAACTAGAGAGTCCTTATCACTATAGTATTGGTAAATGGTTTTTTTACTTACCCCCAATGCGGCTGCAATATCATCCATTGTAACGCTTTTCAACCCATAACGGAAGAAAAGTTCTTGGGCTTTAGTGGTAATTCTTTGCTCCATAATTTAGTAATTGGCACACAAAACTAAGGAAACTATTTTTGTAACCAAAGTTTCCATGCAAATATTTCTGATTAAATTATTATTAAATGCTTAATGAAAGGATGAGTAGCAATGCTTACAAACGTTAGGTTAGTAGAAGTTATTAAAACCTAAAAAGGAATATTACATGCTTTAAGTGGGAAAAAGCGTATTTAAAGTTGATATATAATTCTATACTAATTTGTAGCAAGAAAAAATAATAATTAGTAATATATTTGTTTTGGACCAATTATTTTTAAAATCTAAACCATATAAACATGAAAAAAGTATTTTTATTTATAACCATTTGTGTTACAATTACATTATCATGTAAAAAGTCAGAAAATCCTTTTATTAAAGATGATTCAAAATATTTGCTAAATGTTTGGAAGAGTAATATGCTGAGTAAAGGAGTAGAAACTAAATTAGTTGACTCAATTATATTAAACTTTAAGAGTGATGACAGAAAACAGATTAATTTATCGGAGGGTGTTCGGTTACATTTATATAAACAGTCTACTAAAATTGGATCGTTTACCAAATTTCTAGCGTTCATTACAAATAATGGCACTATAAAAAATATTGGATTTATCAGCACTAATTCAAAATCAAATCTAGAGTCGATAAAAATCATTGATTATTTCTTTATAAATAAAAAAGTCAATAATGGTAATTTATTAAAATTCATGATCTAAAGATGAATTTATTATTCCAAAGTGAATCTCTTACAGACGGAAATAATAAAGAAGTATTTCGAGTGTCAAACTTTCGTAAAAAATTAATCAATTCAGCTAGTTCGAATTTAAGTGGTTCCACTATTTGGGCCAATACTGGAATTATTCAAGATCCTTTTTCTGCTCAGGGTGATTGTACAGATTGGTATTTAGTAACTTATTATAATGGGACACCCATTTCTGAGGAGTTTGTTGCGACCACCTGCACTAGCAATGGCGATGGTGGTGGTGGAGCTGCTGATTTAAGTTTTATTGATCCTAGCGGAATTTATTCTGATAATGGTAAACTTAGTTGTCGTTCGTTTAACTTCAAGGCAAATGGCTCTAATGCTTATGAAGCAGGCGTCAAAGGACTAAATTTTTCGATTATTGTAGCAGGTAGCGGAACAGTATTTAATTTTCAGTTCAGAAATATTTTTATAAATTTCCCAAAAAGTATAGGTGGCGGTATGAATTTTACACCTAGTGACGCTTCTTCACTAACTGCTAAAGCGTTTAATAGAGCAGCATTAAGTATGGCAATTAAATATCAGTCGTATAGCTTGCACAATGTTTCTATGCTAACCACAGCTAGCTTAGAAGTTGAGTTTAAATCAATTGCGTCAATTATACTTACTCAAGAAATTAATGCAAGCGCAGAAGTGTATTTTATTCAAGCGGGTCAAAATACAGTCATTACGAATGCAGTATTTAATACAGCATGGGATATAATCTGGAATGGATTAACGGGAACTGGTTGTTCATCAAATTAATATTACTTACTAATTATTTAAAAATTATTCAATACTTTCAAAGTGATTTTTTTAATAACAATTTTATCATTTTTACAGCATATAGAGTCTTATAATAGTAGGTCATTATTGAGTATGTATTTTGGAGTTCATGATTTACACATTGGAAAAAAACTAAGTATAAATGACTTCGAACAAAAGCTAGAGCAAAAAGAGATAGACTCTCTCTTAATGTCGTATGGCTTCCCATACAAGTAACTCATTATGATAAAAATAATGGGTGTAAAATCTATTATAATAAAAAAGAATCTGGTGAAATCCGTTCTATCATAATTCCTCAATCATTACCCTTTCAAAAACTTGATAATGGTATTTTAAAAAAACCTCCTATCAACTCCTCAAAAGTTGGATTTTCAAATGGGGATAGTGAACCAGTAGTCTCAACACGAAGTTGGGTTCTGCAAGATGGATTTTTAATTATTATTGAATCTTCAATTTTTTCTGGAATAATTTTTTTTGAAAAAGATTATGCGGATTACTCTAAAATATTGTATTCTCAATAGATTTTTTTTGACTCTGACAGAAATCAATCTTCTATTTAAATTAATCTAATTGCTGTAAATTCTTCAGCAACAATACTCGATTGATAAAAGTATACATCTGCATTCGGGCTTCCATTCTGTTCAAAAATCAATGTTTTAAATACCCTAGATTCCCCTTGCTGCTCTTCTTTTATCATAGTTTTTAAACCATAATCATGAAATATTTTTGAATACTTCTCAAGAAAAATAGCTGGGAAAAATAATACAATATTAATGTCAAAAGTTTTCAATCGATATAAAGCAGAAAAAAAAGTACTAAAATATAACCAATCTCCTGTTAAGGAATAATGTGTTATCATCAACTCGCCAATAAGTTTACTAATTTGTGTACAATTTCCATAAACATTAATGAATACTTCATTGGTATACTTTAACAGTAACGGGTGCTCATTATAAATATTTATTTGTTTTAGTCCCGCTTTAGATTCGTGAAGATTATTACTTAAATACTTTACATTTTTACAAGTAATTTGCCAAACTTGTTCTGAGTTTATTGGGTCATAAAACATACTCTCATCTATTATTTTCAACTTGAGATTGGTTTCAATTATCAGCTCTTTGTTTATAGTATTAACCTCTAAAACTATAAGCACACAGTTGCTTAAATATTCATTAGAGTTTGTAAGGCTAATTAATTTATTTAGCATAGATTTTATGAATTGTGATATATATTCAAATTAAATTGGTATCAATTTTTTTTGAATAACGTTATTTTTAGTTTCGCATTACAATAACCATAACTTTATAAATATACGAAAATACACCATCTAAAAACTTTCGCTTTTGTATAGCATTAATAATTGGTAAGTGAGTTGCAAAAATTGTTGCCTCCCAAATAACTTCGGCAAATACAATACCCAATCATTTCATTTGCTATCCCAACTTCAAACTTATTTGATTTCAATTAAATATAACAACTGGGCATTCTTAGCGTACATTTATGCTAGTCTGCTTAATATTAGTGGTTCGTTGTTTTGTTATATGGTTAATGTCATAATATATCTACGCAGTCCTGCTTTGTGTTTGAGTGGTGCAATTGAACACCATGCAATGGCTTCTGAATTATCATAACAAAGCAGCCCAACAGGATTTTGATTATCTACATAATTTTCCAATGAAGATTTTTTGTGGGCTTTGTTTATTCTTTGTTCTAAAATTTAACACCTTTAACCAAAAGCCAAACAGCAAGCGTAATTTCATATAGGGCAATTGGTAATGCGAGTAAAATACCCCAAAAAGAAATTTGCTGAATTACGCCAAACATTTCTAATAAGGCTGCTAACAGAATCAAAAAAGATGCTGATATACCAAGCCTAGCAAGATTTTTAGGCACTAGGTTTGTTTTACTGAAAACATAACTATACAAAAATGTATTTATTGCCAACATGAAATTAGGTCCTAATATAAAAGTCCATTTATGAAGACTAATAAAGGTATGCATAAGATTTTGTGCATTATCCTTATCACGAATTACTCCATTTGCATAATGTTCGCTAATAGCAAGTGCAGTCAAAACACTTACAATCCCAATCATAATAAATACTACTTCTAATAACCTAAAACTTAAATAGCCCAATGCTATTTTTTCATTATAGTGTTTCAATAATGGAAAAAGCATAATACCTGTACCTGTTGCTGTAACGCACAAAATAAGTTCATTTACTGCACCAAA